>JBEBIK010000031.1:0-11784 GCA_040080445.1 Pseudobdellovibrio sp. | reverse complement strand
AAATTATTGAGCACGCAGGAGTGCCCGCCGGACCCATTAATACTTTTAAAGACTTAGCACGTGACCCACAATTGCGCGCACGAAAGTTTTTTAGCAAAGACAAAAAAACAGGCCTGCCGATTATAAAAAGTCCGTTGAGATTTTCGAGAACGCCGCCTAAAAAATATAAAGTTAACTTATAGCCTCAACATTAGAGCCCCCCAGCCTAGTCCCAGACTGAGACGTTTTTAAAAGCACTATTTTTTTGACAGATGTTGACTGGTCAATCATTTTTTTGGGCCACGCCTTCTACAGTAGACTTGAATTACCCTTGATTTTGCATTGATTTACCATAGGGGCCGGGGGAGATAAAATGCTTAAAAAAATAAAAATGTCTTTTAAAAATAATTGATATATCGACCAGCGCGTAGCACCAATAAGACTATAAACTTCAATTTCTTGCTTAGAGTCATCGATATATACTCTCACCATTAAAGCTACCAAATAGCTAATAGCCAGAAGAAATATTAAAAATGCAAATATTCCTACAGAACGCATAATGCGATCTATTTTTTCAAATTTTTTAATCCAAGTGGCACCGTAGTTGATATCTTCAATAGCTGTATTAGGTCTAAATTCATTAGCCAAAGCTGTAAAAACATCATCTCGTTCTTTCAGGCTTAGCATAGGCTCAAGATCCACTTCTATACTTTCTGGAATTAGATCAACCAACTCATCTAAAGTTACTAATCCTGAAGAAAACTCTTTAAGCGAACTTTGAAAGCTAAGACCTGCTTGATTACGGTCAACTAAGTCAGCACTTACGACATTTGATTTTTGCTTTAGCAAATCTATAATTTTATTACGTTCGGCTTCAGACGTATCAATTTTCAGATAAATGTTCATTTTATTTGATTGATTCCAAGCACCAAGAAAGCCTACAAAGTTTTTGTAAAACAAAAGTCCGCTAATAATCATACATATTGATAGAGTTATAATTACAAACAATGATAATTTAAGCGGATTCATTTTCATGTCGCGCTGTCCTCGACGAGCTGTCCTTTGTCGACTTTAAGCAAGCGACACTTCGTTTTATCAATGAGTCTGTAATCATGGGTAGCCACTAAAAACGTCATGCCTTTTTTAGAAAACTCATAAAACAATTTTAAGATCGTATTACTGAGTTCTGGGTCTAAGTTGCCAGTAGGCTCATCAGCAATAATAATTTCGGGGTCATGAATTAGAGCTCGTGCAATAGCTACGCGCTGTTGCTCTCCACCAGATAAAAAATCGGGATATTGATCGCGCACAGACTCTAAGCCTACATGACGTATCATTTCGCTTACTTTTTTTTCGCGAGTTTCTTTATCAACATCTAAAATAATTAATGGAAGTTCAATATTTTCAAAAACACTTTTGTTTTTAAGCAGTTTGTAGTTTTGTAGTACAAAACCGATTTTTCGACGCAAAAACGGAATTTGCCCTTTTTTGAGTTTGCTCAAACTATGACCAAGAACAAACACTTCTCCTGAAGTTATTTTCTCAAAGGCCGAAATCAGTTTAAACAAAGTTGTTTTACCAGCACCACTAGGGCCTGTTAAAAATACAAATTCGCCCTTGTTAATATTAAAGCTGATATCTTTTAGAGTGTGGCGGTCGGCACCATAAGTTTTATAAACGTGTTTAAATTCAATCACAGCCCATAGTGTGTAAGTTTTTTTAATAAACGACTAGGCTAGATTTAGTTAATTTCTGCACGCGACCAATCAATAACGGTCTGATGCAATTTATCGAGCGCTTTTTTGCGTTGGGCCTCGAGTTCAGATTTTTCAATTTTTTCGTAAGCCAGCTTAAAAGTTTTATGAACACTGCCATCTTTAAAAACACGGCTGATTAAAACTCGCTTATCAGGGCCCCAATCCTCGGTTTGGATATGGATTTTAAAGCCATTTATAAAAAGATCTGAGTTTTCGCCTTGAACTGATTTCATCTCTTTTCAAGTTACGTTAAGTCTTTGAATTCACAATTGTTACTGCAAAGCATTAGGACTAAAGGATTAGTGTTGAAATTATACACGTTAGTCTCAATTATGAAGTCATCAAACAAGGAGTTCAAATGTTCGGAGAATTTAAAAAATTTATATCTCAGGGTAATGTATTGGATCTAGCGGTGGGTGTTATCATCGGCGGCGCTTTCGGTAAAATCGTTAACTCATTAGTTAATGACATCATTATGCCTTTGATAGGTTTAATTATGAATGGGGTTAACGTTGCAGGTCAGTTTATAGCTTTAAACGGTCAACAATATGCCTCTATCGAAGAAGCTAAAAAAGCCGGTACAGGCGTTTTGGCTTATGGAAGCTTCTTACAAAATACGATAGATTTCTTAATAGTAGCCTTTGTTTTATTTATGGTGGTTCAACAAGCCAACAGATTTAAAAAGCCAGCACCAGCTCCTGCAGCTTAACTATTGTCTAGATAAACTCGACTTCATTTTCTTCAAACGAGACATGTCTCGTTTTGAAGCGTAAAATTTTTAGATAGCAGCGACAAAATTGGTCTCTATCTTGCTGCTATCTATTATTAAACGGGGAGAAGCAAATGAAATCCATTTCACTATTTAAACTTTTTACACTTGTGTGTTTTTTGATGATCGGTCAGGTTTCCAACGCAGCTGAGAGCTGCGAGGAGAAATGTGATACGACTTTCGCTATTCCGTCTACAGGTAGCACGACAGACGCCTCATATAATAATGCTGTTAAAGCTAATGAAAGATGTAAGACCCGATGTTCTAGTGCTGAACAAAAAGATGAAAAGCTTGTTAATCAATGTAAAGACTTACTCTCTAAATACGACGACTCAGCAAAAAAAGCAGCTGAAGAATGTTCTCGCATGGGCGAAGAAAACTATGCGTCTTGTATGCAAAAAGCTAGAGATTGCTCTAGAGGACTAAGCAGTTCTGGTACCGAAGAACAAGATGGAGACTCAGTCGCTGCAGGTTTAGTTAATATTATTGGCATTTATGGACAGATGCAGGGCGCAAACAATAATGGCGCAAACCCAAGTTGCGTGATTGAAAATGATGATACAGAAGCTTCAAAAGAAGAACGCTTAGACGAAAAAGTTACTCAATTGCGTTCTGATATCGAAAATCTTAAAGAAGACGCAGTTAAAGAAGATGAAAGACTTAACGAAAAAAGACAAAAAGTAGAAGAAGAAATGCAGCAAGCCGAAAAAGATTTTGACAAGATTGCAACCGACAATAAAACAAAAAATCAAGAGCAAGCCGGCGCAATGCAGAAGAAAATTTTCGAAACTGAGAAAAGAAAAAAAGCTAACTTAATTAAAGTTACGAAATTACAAACGCAAATTGCAAACTTGGCGTTTGGTCATCAAGAAGTACTAATTAGCTTTGCAGATAATTTAGTAACCAGAGAGTGTCGCGCAGCCTCAGCATCAGTTAAGGAAGCCGCACTAAAAGTAAAACAAAATTTTTCTAATGTTGAGTCAGCTAAGTTAAAACAAGATATGAGAACAGCTGAAACTCTTTGCTTGCAGAAAAAGGCTGTGGATAAGCAAAAAGTCATTAAAGGTTTAGTCGATTTAAAACGCGACTATCAAAGTGAAATAGACACTTTAAATAGTTCAAATGCTGATGAAACAAAATCAATCGCAGAGGACCAAAAACAAATTGAAGCCCTAAAAGCCATCATGACTGAATCAGAAGTAAAAGAATTAGAACAAAAAAATAAAAAGCTAAACTCGCTTAACAAGTCAGTTACAGATTTAGAGACTAGTATTGCCAATAAAAAGAAAAGTTTAGAAGCCAAGCAAAAAGCTATTCAAGATCGAATTGATAAAATTTTATCGGATAGACAAAATGTAAAACCAAAATTTGCTAAGGTTTATTCTAGCGCTACGTCGACAACAAATAACGCTCGCCAATTCGTATCTCAGTGTTGTGCGACAGACTTCAGACCTCAGTCTTCAGACAGAACAACCGCTAGAGGATTTGCAGATTCGTGTACTCGCTTAAGAGGCGATAACTCAATTAAAGATACTAAGCCAGTTACGCCAGGAACTAGAAGATAGTTAGCCCGTCGGCAGTAAATCCATAAGACATTCGCGCCAGTACTCTGGCGCGTCTTCTGTATAATCAACCGCCACAACGTAACCGTCTTTACCTAAAAATTTTGTACGAGCTACTTTGCCGGTAATTTCTAAATTCATTTCGTGAATGTTAAAAAAAATATTTTGGCCAACAAGCTGATCAATACTTAAATTAGATCGGAGTTCTTTAGACACAAAATCGTCTCGTTTGAATTTAATTAAAATACCTGATGATGACGCTTCGATGATTTGTCCGTATTTAGCAAATTTTTGTAAACTATCTAAAGACGAAAAGGAGTCGAGAGTTAACTTTGCCAGATCTCGTCCCACATCTTTACGAGGTGCTGCTCTGTATTTTCTTTGTTTCTTCATGGCTTGGTTCCTCCAACCTGATTGTTATATCTAATATATCGGCGTACCTAGACCAAAGTTGATAATTCAAAATGATAAATTGTTAAAAAATGTGTGAAATCGAATTTAAGGCAGTCTACCTGAAGTAAATACCAAAGAGGCAATCAGACTCAGAAAAAATAAAACCCTTATTTAGACTAAAGTCTAAAGTCTTTGGCGATTTCAGCCGAAAGCTAAAAACCCGATTCTCAAAATGAGATTCCCAGTTGGTGCAGACTAAATCGCTAATCACTAGCTCAGGGTCGACCTGAGACAAGGCTTTAAAGCCACACTCTTTAGCCACCCATAAGAACTCAGTTTTAGGAGTAGAGCTGAGCTCATCTGGGTCTGAAGTTCTTTTTAAGATTTCGTGAGATATGCGTTTAGTTTCTTCAACATCAAAACCACATTTAAATTTAGAAAAAGCAAAACCACCAAAAACTCTACAATGAGAAATTGAAACAAAGCCATCGCTTGCTTGAGGTAGCCAGTTTAAATCATTTAAAAGTGCTAATTGTTCGCGCGAGAAGTGGCTCGAAAATTTTGTACTCAAACATTTTCTGATTTCATGGCGATGCTGAGTGTTTTTAGAGTTCCAATCTGTTTCGAGAATAAGTCTAAATGTAGGGTCTATAGAATTCTGAATATAGCTGATTTTATGCAGTAGACTCATGCTTCAAATTTATCTGGCCACGTAACAGGCTGATTCGAAGTGATTTTCATCATGCGGTCTAAAGAAACCGAAGCTTTAACTCTTAGTTTTTCATCGAGAGTAACTTCGGGCTTAAAAGTTTCAAGAGCGCGTTTAATTTTTTCAAGAGTATTCATTTTCATAAACGGGCAGTCGTTGCACATACAGTTTTCGTCTACAACGGGAGCCTGAATGAGTTCTACATCGGGGCGCAATTTTTTCATTTGATGAAAAATACCAGTTTCAGTGGCGACTATAAATTTTTTCGCAGGATTCTTTTGCACTTCTTCTAATAATCTTGAAGTAGAGCCAATCACAGAAGCGTATTTAAGAATTTCGTCTTCACATTCGGGGTGTGCAATCACCACAGCATCAGGATGTTGTTTAATTAAACTCGCTAAGCGTTCGGCATTAAATAAAATATGAACTTGGCAGGCGCCAGGCCATAAAATAAATTCGCGATTTAGTTTTTTACTAAGCCAACGACCCAAATGTTGGTCAGGTCCAAATAAAATACGACGATCAGCAGGAATAGCCGAAACTATTTGAGCGGCATTACTCGAAGTAATAATAGCATCTGAAATAGATTTAACTTCAGCGCTCGAGTTAATGTAGGTTACACAAATGGCGTCAGGGTATTGTCTGCGCCAAGCTAAGTATTTATCAAATGGCGCGCCTTCTACGAGCGAGCAGCTCGCATTTAAGTCAGGAACCAGAACCGTTTTTTCTGGGTTCATGATCTTTACACTTTCAGCCATAAAAACCACGCCAGCTAAAAGAATATTTTTATTAGGTACTTGCTGTCCCATTTTGGCTAAATAAAAACTGTCGCCAACATAGTCAGCTACATCTTGAATAGCGCCGTCTTCGTAGTAGTGGGCTAAGAGGGCCACATCTTTTTCTTTTTTTAATTTTTCTATCTCGGCAACTAAAGTAGTGGTCATTAATCTGACTTTCCACCTTTAAGAATTTGAATAATATTTTTTGAAACTAATTTAAAGCTATCGAGTACGCCTTTACCTTCAAATGCAGAAGCTTCCACTTCTTCAGCGTTAAACAAATTGAGATGCTTGCGCAGTTCTTTAATAGGTAAAGCATTAGGAAGGTCTCGTTTATTGTATTGAATCACTAGCGGTATTTCGCGAATGTTGTAGCCTTGTTGTTGCAGGTTTTTTTCGAGGTTACGCATAGATTCGATATTTTCTTCTAAACGATCGGCTTGCGAATCGACTACAAAGACCACACCATCTAAGCCTTTTAAAATCAGCTTACGAGAAGCATCGTAAATAACCTGACCCGGAACGGTATAAAGATGAAAACGAGTTTGAAAACCGCGAATCTCGCCCACCTCAAGAGGTAAAAAATCAAAAAACAGAGTTCTCTCGATTTCAGTATTAAGAGCTACTAGTTTTGAACGTTGATCATTAGCTAAAGATTGGTAAACCCATTGAATGTTAGTTGTTTTACCGCCCAACGACGGACCGTAATAAACGATCTTACAGTGAATTTCTTTAGCGTTATGATTTATAAACGACATATTACAACTCGACTCTGTTTTCTAAAGCGCGACCCATAGTACGATCATCAATAAAATCAATATCAGAACCCATCGGGATTCCGTGTGCGATACGAGAAATTTTTAAACCCTTACCTTGTAAAATTTTAGTGAGGTAAAGAGCCGTCGTATCACCTTCAAGATCGGCGTCGAAAGCAAAGATAACTTCTTTAATAGTTATTCTGGTTCCTGCAATGCCGTCTTCAATTTTATTAAGAAGCTGAGCGATTTTTAAATCTTTAGCGGTAATACCTTCTAAAGGAGAAATAACTCCATGTAATACATGATAACGGCCACGGAAAGCACCCGAAGACTCAATCCGCGAAATATCAGAAGGTTCTTCCACCAAACAAAGAATTTCGCTGTTACGGTGAGAGTCTTCGCAGTATTTGCAAATAGTACGGTCTGTGTAGTTAAAACATTCAGTACACGAATGCACTTCAGCTTGCACACGAAGCAAAGCTTCGGTGAGTTGAGCTGGGTAAGTGTCTTTAGATTTTAAAACATAATAAGCCAAACGCTGAGCGGTTTTAGGGCCAATCCCAGGCAGTCGGCTTAACTCATGAACTAATTTTTCTAAAGCAGGTATATTTAACAAATTAAAATCCCGGCAAATTCATTCCGCCAGTGATTTTTGACATCTCTGAGCTAGAAGTTTCTTTCGCGGTTTTTAAAGCATCATTAACAGCCGATACAACCATGTCTTGTAACATTTCTGCATCGCCCGATTTAATAACTTCAGGATTAATAGTTAAAGCTAAAATTTTATTATCGCCATTTACTTTTACAGTAACTGCGCCGCCACCAGAAGTGCCTGAGAATTCGCGAGTGGCTAATTCTTCTTGAAGCTTTTTCATTTTCATTTGCATTTGGTTAGCTTGTTTCATTAAACCAGCCATTCCGCCCATCATGCCTTTCATAACATCTCCTTAAATATTTTTCTTAATCAGCTTTATATCGCCTTTAAAAACTTCTTTTGCTTTTTGTACGCGCGGGTCTGTTTGCCATTTGGCCATCTGCTGTTCGGCGGCTAGTACTTGTTTTTTACTAGCCAGCGTAGAAGCACTATCGCCAGAAGCTTGCGCACTACTTTTTAGCACATCAAAAGTGTAGCCCTCGGCTAAGTCCGAATCAATAAATCCTTGCAGTTTTTGGCGCATTTCCGCGTTTTGTAATTGAGTGGTCAAAAACGCCAAATTAGCGGGGGCTTGTACTGTAATTTTAAGCTTTTCGCAGCCGACGAATAAAAGATTTTCAATTTTTGCTGCGAAAAAAGCATCTTTAGATTTTATTTTTTCAACAAATGCCAGCCACTCATCGGCATTTATATCATGAGCTTGTTTAGGTGGTGCTAAGCCTTGGCTGCTTTGTTTTTGAGGAGCCGCCGCCTCAGATGACTTTGGGCGGCTGATTGCAGGCGGAGAAGCTGTACCAGACTGGGCTAAAAGATTTTTTAAATCATGAATTCGTGGTGCTTGGCTCATGCGCAGTAAAGCCACTTCAAATACAATTTGAGAATCGCTGGCGCGGTTTAAGTCTTGCGCTGATTTGATCGTCATATCAAATAACATATGCAAATCAGAATCTGTGAAATCAGTAATTTTTTGAATTAATAATGCAACTTCATCTTCTGGCAGATCAATTAGGTCGGTAGCATTAGGGTCAGCTTTCAAAAGTAAGCTGTGACGTAAAAGTTTAGATAAATCTTCTAAAAACAAATTAGGGTTTTGGCCAGCTACGCTTAATCTCTCTAAGCATGAAATCAACTCGAAGGGTTTGCGTTCAAGTAAACAGTCAAAAACTTCAAACACTAAAGCGCGTGAAGTTAAACCAAGCACTTGGCTGACTTCGCCTTCAGTTAAGTTAGAATTGGTAAAGCTGATAACTTGATCGAGTAAACTTAAGCTATCACGCATAGATCCATCGCCCTGTTTGGCAATAAGCCAAAGAGCTGCAGCATCAGACTGAATTTTTTCGAGCTCGCAGATTTTTTTTAAGTAGTCGGCAATTTGCTTTAACGGAATTCGTCTAAAATCAAAACGCTGACAACGAGACAAAATAGTCTGAGGAATTTTATGTACTTCAGTTGTAGCTAAAATAAAAATAACGTGGGCAGGTGGTTCTTCTAATGTTTTTAACAGTGCATTAAACGCACTCGTCGAAAGCATATGAACTTCATCTATAATAAAAATTTTATATTTTCCTGATGAGGGAGAGAACATCACATTGTCGCGTAAATCACGAATAGCATCTACACCGTTATTAGAGGCTCCATCGATTTCGATAACATCAACTGCGCGACCAGCCGAAATCTCTAAACAGCTTTGGCATTGATTGCAGGGGCTAAAATTTTGTGGATTAGTACAACGTAAAATTTTAGCTAAGATGCGAGCCGAAGATGTTTTTCCGGTACCACGTAAACCTGTAAATAAGAGGGCATGCGGAAGACGATCATATTTAAGAGCATTATTTATAGTTTGGGTAATATGGTTTTGCCCGACCATTTGGTCGAAAGATTGCGGACGATATTTTCTGGCAATCACTTGATAAGACAAAAGAAATTCCCCTCAGAATTAAAAAAAGCTTTAAAAATTAAGTGGCTGAGCACCCCATATCGCAATGCTTACTAAACACCGTTGCTTCCTTCCGGACCTAGCGGATTCAATAGCAAGTCAGTCGTATGGGACCCAGCCATCAATGGGTTTATACGATAGGGGTGTTTCAATCAGTGCTTAACGCTTGCGGCCATGTAAAATTTAGCAAAAATAGGTTTTTAGTAACCAAACTTTATACAGTTTTTGTGGTGCGATTTGATCTCACTTTGAGGCAATAACTGATTTTTTGACTCCATATATAATATACACGATCTGAAGGCAAATATAGACCTTGGTCCGTTTTTTGGATAGAAAACGGGTTAAGGAGACTATTCTTATGAAAAACCTATTATCAAAATCGCTACTTTGCGGCGTTTTAGCTTCGACCTTTTTGATCGTGAATTGTCAAAAAGCACCGAATCGCGCTGTAAATGCTAAAGTAACCCCTGCTGCTAAACCCAGTGAAGTAAAAAAAGCTGCATGTTCTGAGGGTGTAGTAAACGAAGCTAAATTAGCAAAAGAAATGCAAGATGCTTTAAATAAAGAACTTGAAACAGTTAAAGATAAGACTCCTGCGGATCTATCTCCTGAACAAAAAGACAAATTAACTCTTTTAATTAATAATTTATACGCACAATCTAATAAATTAATAGCTGCAATCCAAGCTATTAAGATTGGCGACAAAAAAGAAGATGCTCAAGCATGTAAAGTTGCTGACTCAACTAAAGAATACGATGTTAACGGAATCAGAGGTTCTGTTGCCACTAAAGGTAAAGAAGTAAAAGACAAAACTGGTCTTGATAATGATGCTGCTAAAAATGCTCCAGCTGCTGAAGAAGCATTAACTGTTGGACAAGAATTAAAAGCTTCTGCTGAATTAGCAAAAGTATTATCTGACGACACTAACTCAAAAGGTGTTGTTGCAATTGTTAACTCGGCAATCGTTAAAACTGATGCTGCAAAAGCTATTGCTGATAAAGCGGTAACTTCTTGTACTTTATTAATTAACACTAAAGAAGAAGTTAAAGACGGTCAGACATTAAAAGTTTTAAGCATCAGCGATGTTACTAAAGATGCTAAATCTTCTCGTAATGTTGTGAGCGTATTCTTAGCGCCACTTAATGATTCAGAAGCTGGTCAAGCGGCAATGTCTTTAGAATGTAATCTTGCTGAAGGTAAAGAAAAAGCTGCAGCAGTAGAAGTTCGTAAAGCATTAGGCACTTTAGTTTCTAAACTTGAAGTAAAAGCTGCAATTCCTGCAACTAAGACTTCTGGCGATTCTTCACAAGCTAAATCTGGAGACGCAACTAAAGCTTCAGGTGATTCAAGTTCTGCTTCTGGCGATGCAACTAAAGCTAAAGCTAATGAAGCTAAAGCTAATGAAGCATTGAGCATCTTAGATAACGCTCTTTCTAGAAAATAATTTCTGTTCTGAATTAAATGAATAGTCCTAAAAAACGCGAGTCGCAAAGCTCGCGTTTTTTATTTTAAGTGCTTAGATCTGGTAAGAAATTTTCTCTAAGCTTTCGACTTCTTCGGCCCAGTAGCTATAACTGCCATAATCGGGAAATAATCTCGGAAAGCTCGGGTCGCTCCAGCGATTCATAATCCACATCGCATAAGTTATAATACGGTAACCGCGTAAAAGCGGAATAAGTTCTAATTGTTCATACGGAAATTCACGCAGTTCGGAATAACTCTCAATTAAATTTTTAAACTCGGGGCTATTGGTATCAGCGCTCGGCATCAGCATCCAGAAGTCTTGTACGGCGGGGCCATTGATCATGTCGTCAAAGTCGACCATTACAAATTCTTTATTTGAATCTTCTAAAATATTTCCGCGATGAAGATCTCCGTGCAAACGAATAAAATCAAAATCTTCTAAACGCTCATCAAGCATTTCAAAAATTTTAACAGCCGCTTCTTCGTAGCGCCCTGCAACTTCAGGCGAAACTTTAGAGAGAATAGTTTCAAGCTGTGCCCATTTGTTATCGTTGTTGGGCCCAATGTAGGCGCGGTATTCGGCAGGTTTGCGGCTTCCAACGTTGTGCAAACGCGCGAGCCAGCGTCCGAGTTTTTTAAAGTGAGCTTCGCTCATTTCTTGAATGAGACGACCTCGTACTTTTTCAAAAAAAGTAAAATTAATTCCGTCAGCAAGATCTACTGAAGACTTATTTTTTAATAATAGGGTGCCAGCTACTTCAATAGATTCAGCTTTTAATTCTTTTAAAAAGTCATGCTCATCAAGAATGGTTTCGCGGCTCCAACGTCCTGGGCGGTAGAACTTTGCGATAATTGCGGTTTTGTCTTCGAGCTTGATATCAAATACGCGGTTTTCGTAGGAGTTGAGTTGAGTCATCTCTCCTGTAACAAGAAAGCCGTTTTTTTCAGCAGTGTGCAGAATTAAATTCGGATCTAAATTATAAAAATTGTTTTTGTCGCTCACTAAATTACACTAGCTTACAT
>JBEBIK010000030.1:0-11844 GCA_040080445.1 Pseudobdellovibrio sp. | reverse complement strand
TTGGAATTCCAGACTTTTCTTGTTTTTCTTTTGGAATTGCAGCGTGGGTCATGAGTCCCGGTACTTCAATTAATGTTTTGATAAGCCCAAGACTTACTGCAAGTGTAATTGAATAAGCATTTTGTGCGATATGGTTAATAAATTTTTCGGTTAGTTTAGTATTACCTTTAAGTGTAAATGTGAGCATCTGTCCTGGGGCAAAATCGTCAGTGGGTGAACGTAATAAGGTTTGTGCTAATTTGAATTGAGGGAAAGATTTTAAGCCTGGGTAGCATACGCTCTCTACCTTAGGATGTTTTTCTAAGTATTCAGCAATCTTAATTGAATTTCTTTGTTGCGCTTCAAATCTTATAATTTGTGATGGAATTCCGTAAACCATGATATTCCATGCTGAATGAGGGTGCATAATCGCGCCTATATCTTTACGTATAAGCAAGAGAGAACTCAGAAATTTTTTATAGGTTATAATAGCTCCACCCATTTCGGTACCGAAGCCAGCGATATTTTTTGTTAAGCTTTGAATGACCAGATCTGCGCCGTGATCTAATGGGCGCATACCCCATGGTGTTGCAAATGTGTTATCAACAATAACTTTAATTTTATTTTCTTCTGTGCGCTTCTTATTTTCAGTTTGAACCAGTTTGCATATACGTTTGATATCGATTATTTCAAGCGAAGGATTTGCAACAGATTCAAAATAGAGAACTTTTAATTTTTTATTAGTTAAGTCTTTAGCCGTTAGTTCATTCATGTTGATAAGTTGGTTGGTAATTCCAAAGCGTGGTAGCCAAGAAGTAATTAAGCTATAGCTGCAACCATAAAGTGTATGGTGCGAGATTAAATGTTCTCCAGATTTTAAGAATGCGAGGAGAGATGCAGAAATGGCTCCCATGCCGCTTGAAAAGCTGATTGCGGTTTCTCCATTTTCCATTTTAGTGAGTTGTTCTTCTAACATTTTTGAAGAAGGCTCTTCGAGGCGGTCGTAAATCCAGATAGGCTCATTATTTTTTAAAGACTTTTCGAGATTTGCTGGGTTCGCAAAAAGTTGAAAGCCATCAGCACCGCGCTTAAGAGACTTAAGTCGAAAAGTGGTTGATGCAGTCATTGGAGGGACTAAGTGATGTGAAAACTCCCAAGCTTTTGTGGTGTGCGATCCATGTACATTAAACGTTTTGATTGATTTAGCTTTTTTCATTTTATTCAGTGATATTTTCTGTGTTCACTTTAGGCATGAAAGAAAATAAGACTCCCCCTATTAGTGCGTAAAACAAGTTAAAAATCTGTAAGGCCGAAATGGCCGTGATGGTGGCTTTGCCCAGATCATCACTAATATTAGAAAACATAACATAGATAGCGGCTTGGCCTACGCCTATGCCCGCTGGAAAAATAGGAATAGCAGAAGCAACGAAGCAAAAACAACAGAGTGAAAAGAAAACGAAGAAAGAGGGTTGAGCAACGCCAAGTACTCGAACAACTTCGAACATAAAATAGATAGCTAATACTTGGCCGACAAGACTAAGGGCGAAGCTTTTAAATTGAATTTTAATATTTTTAAAAGTCGTAAATGTGAAGTGTAGGCTAGTAACTAGCTTTTCTAACTTGAGCAATACGCTGGAGCTTTTAGTAGACAAAATGTTAGAGAGTCTGATTAGTGCAAATGGTAAAAATAACAATGCGAATGTAATTCCGAAAAACAATATAGCACTCAGAATTAAAAATTTTAGAATATACTCTTCTTTGTTGATGACATACTCAATTGATAAAAAAATGAATGTTAAAGATACCATGGCAAATAAGCCGAAAATACGGTCAGACATCACCGTAGATAAAGCAGCCGAGCGAGTGGTGCTTTTATCTTTAGAGAGTTCAAGGGCTTTGACAATATCTCCGCCAACTCCGCCTGGAATAAAGTAATTAAAGAAGTAACCCACCAAGTTAAGTTTAAATATTTTTAGAACTGGTACTTTGGTAACTAAGTTAACAAAAAGTTTCCATCTAAGCGAAAATAGTAGAACTTGTAGAAAAAAAATTACAAAACCCAGAATTACGATAGAGGAGTGAGTTAATATAAATTTTAATTGATCGACCTGAAACGGTCCTTTTTTAATAAGGACAGCAATAAGAGCGATAGCTAGTAGTGGGCGCCAAGCCTTTTTTAAATAATCCATTAGCTCTCATAATGTGCTTTTGCAAGAATGAGAGTCAAGTCTGCGGGCTCTATTAATTAAGACTGATGAGTCTTGAAAATAAGCTGCAAATTTTTAAGGAATGATTCTAAATTTTTAAGTGGAAGCGAAGTGGGGCCATCGCACAAAGCTTCAGCAGGATTGGGGTGGGTTTCCACGAAAATACCATCTACGCCTATTGCAACAGCAGCGCGTGCTAGAGGCCAAACCATATCGCCGCGTCCACCACTCGATTCGCCAGTTGCGCCCGGCAATTGAGTAGAGTGAGTGCAATCCATAATTACTGGAAAGCCAAGTCTACGCATTTCAACTAAGCCAGTCATATCGTTGATTAAGCGATTGTAGCCAAAAGTAGTTCCTCTTTCGCAAAGAAGAATTTTATCGTTGCCGACTTGTGTGGCTTTTTTTGCAATTGATTTCATATCCCAAGGAGCCAAAAATTGTCCTTTTTTGATATGAATGACTCGTCCAGTTTTTGCTACTTCAACCATAAGATCAGTTTGACGAGAAAGGAACGCAGGAATTTGAATTACTTCTGCGTACTCGGCCGTTTCTTTAACTTGAATTGTCTCGTGTACATCTGTGATAAGTGCACAACCAATTTTAGATTTAATTTTATCTAAAGAATGTAATGCCGACTGCATTCCGGGTCCGCGAAAACTATTTGAGCTTTGACGGTTAGCTTTATCGAATGAACATTTTAAAATCCAAGGAATTCCAAGAGCGTCGGTAACACGTTTAATTTCGAGACCAGTTTCGATCACCATGCCTTCGTCTTCGATAATATCGGGACCGGCAAAGAGCACAAAGTTTTTAGCATCGCCCCAAGTAATAGTTTTATTTGAGGTTTCGAGAGTAACTAATTTTTCGAGTGGTGCGAATTCTGTTTTCATATTTTTTGAGCCTACGCTTGTTTAGTTGAAAATTCGACTGATTTTTTTACGGCATCGATAACAATATCTTGAATTTTGTCGTCCATGTCTGGGTACATTGGAAGACTTACCACGTGATTGGCTGCCCAGCGAGAGGTTGAGATATCATGCAAAACTTTGGTGTTGTTTTTGTACCAAGGTTGATCTGGCATTGTCATTGGGTAATGAACTGATGTTGGCACTTGCAATTCAGTCATTTTCTTTTGGAATAAATCACGATTGGTAATAGTTAAAGTGTATTGAGCCCATACGCTTTGGTTGTGTTCTTTAATTAAGGGTGTTGTGAACATTGTATCAAAAGACTCTAAACCTTTAAAGGCTTTGTCGTAGCGTGCAGCAACACGATTTCTTTGTTCAACTTCCCAGTCGTATCTTTCCATTTTAGCTAATAGAATAGCGCACTGAATTGTATCCAAACGACCATTAACGCCAAGGCGAGTGTGGTAGTAGCGTTTTTCAGAGCCGTGTTCTCGTATTTCTTTCATGGCTACTTGTAATTGATCGTCGTTTGTAAAAATAGCGCCGCCATCCCCGTAACAACCAAGAGGTTTAGCAGGGTAGAATGAAGTTCCAGCTGCAGTTGTGCAGGCTCCACTTTTTTTATCTTTGTATTTAGCGCCATAAGATTGCGCGGTATCTTCAATAACAAAAAGATTATGTTTTTTTGCGATAGCATTAATTTCATCTAAATCGGCAACTTGACCGTAAAGAGATACGGGTAATATGGCTTTTGTTTTAGATGTGATCGCGGCTTCGATTTTTTTAGGGTCGATATTGAAAGTTTTGCGATCTATATCAACGTAAACAGGTGTTGCGCCAGCAAGTACAATTGTTTCTGCAGTTGCGATAAATGAAAAAGCAGTTGTGATAACTTCGTCACCTGGACCTATGCCTAGTGCCATCATTGGAATAAGCAGTGCATCAGTTCCACTGGCTACGGCTAAACAATGTTTGGTGCCCGTATGTTGAGCTAGTGTTTTTTCAAGCTCAGCGACCTCTGGCCCGCCGATATAAGCTCCACTTTCTAATACTTTTTGAATTCGTGAGTCTATAGAATTTTTGAGGGCTTGGTATTGTGTTTTTAAATCAATAAAGGGTACTGACATAATTTACTCCTATGAGATATTCGTAATGAGACTACATTATCACTCGAAGTTTGGGTTCTGTCTATTGTGGAAAAAAAGCTTCACACTATCACTCGACTGATAACATCATAACGCCATATTAAAAGACATCAGGAGGATTGTCGGTGTTTAACTTTCAAAGTGTTGTTTATTTGTTATTATTTTTCTACAATTACTAGTGTTTCGAATCTTGTACTGTGTGCAAATAAATTGAGTGAAAGACCTAGTTTGGTAATAAAATTGAAAAAAACTGAGTTTGCAGAAATTAATTTGAAGTTAAATAAATTTGTACCAGTGGTGCCGCTGTTAACGGGCCATACGCAAACGGTATTGGGACATTTACTGCCGTCAGATTCATTTAAAATTAAATTTACTGATTATATTTTAAAGCTTGAAGATGGCGATGAGATCTTGTTGGAGTATTTTAATAATAAATCAGATCACACAATTAGTATTTACCATGGGCTGGCAGGCGACTCGCAAGCTGATTACGTTAGAAGAAGTGCTAACTTGGCTCTCGCGTTGGGTTGGAATATTGTTTTGGTTAATCACCGTGGAGCTAGCAGTAAGGCAAAATCTAAAAAAACCTATCATTCTGGGCGCGGAGAAGATGCGGGAGCTGTTATTTTTTGGGCCAGAAATCAGTTTCCACAAAGTAAACAAATCGCCTTGGGTTTTTCAATGAGTGGCAGCATTTTACTTAATTTACTGAGTTATCGTTACGGAAGTGAGCAACCTGATCAAGCAATTGTGGTGAATGCTCCTTTAAATTTGGCCAGTGCTGCTAAGCTTCTGACTAAAGGTTTTTCTAAGATATATGATTATCGTTTTTATTTGATTCTGAAAAAGCTAATAGAAAGTCGTGAGGATATAAGTTTGCCACGTCTTGCTCGTACAACAGACATTGATATGATTTACACATCGAAGATGAACGGTTTTAAAGACGCGGCAGATTATTATGAGAAATGTTCGGTTTTAAATTATGTAGATCAAATTAAGACAGATACTTTCATACTGGCAGCGTATGATGATCCTTTTATAGATATTCAAGATTACCTAAAAGCAAAATGGAATGGGCATGCGCATTTGACGTTGCAAAAATACGGTGGGCACATGGGCTATGTCACAAAGACAAAAGACCCCCAATATGGTCATCGCTGGCTCGACCACTACTTGGGGGCGGTTTTTGAGAAGATTCAAACTGCTTAAAATTATTTTATTTGTCGAAAAATCCATGTCTCATCCTTTTCAATTCTTATTAGGCTTGGTTCAGTCAATAATAATAATTTCAAGATCAACCAAAAAGCTTTAAAAGCTTGATAGATGATGAAGAGAAACACGTTGGCTCCGATTAATATGTATTTAAATATTTGATTCAAAGCTTCGTAGATACGATTTGCTAAAAATAACAATCTTATCCAGTTGGCTTCTTCCCACTGTTGTTTGTACTGTTTGGCCGCTTTCATTATGACCTCCTAAGGTGTTGTTTGCGGTTAAAAACTTATAATGTTTCACTACCCCATCAGGGATCGTGAATTTCTAAAATGTATTTTGATTTTCTTTTCGGACTATCTAGGCGACAGTGACTTTAAAAAAGTTCACGTCTATTAAAGATTCAGAAAGAAGAAGATCATTTGAGTCAATAGTCATTACGGGGCTGGTTGATTGTTGGCCGTATTGTGATGACATATTTGTATTTTGAATCATGATATCCTCCTTTCGATATATAATTTACTATCGGGTATTTCTTTTGAGCTTTCAAGTGAATGTTTTTTTTGACTCTCATTACCAAAAGTTATTGGTTCCAAAGTGGAATCAAATAGTAAGAAAAAGAGTGTAAATTTAAGGTTTTTATCTAGAATATTGATATGGAAAACGTTGTTGAAATAAAAAATGTATTTAAATCCTATCAACTGGGCTCGACCGAAGTCCATGCGCTACGTGGATTATCTCTTAAAATTAAAAAAGGTGAATTTGCGGCTCTGATCGGAGCCTCTGGTTCTGGCAAAACTACTTTACTAAATTTAGTGGGTTGTCTTGACGATGCGGATCGCGGTGAAATTTTAATTGAAAATGTTTCAGTGAAAGATTTAAGTGAAAATCAAAAAAGTGAATTAAGAAATCAAAAGATTGGATTTATTTTTCAGTCTTTTAATTTGATTCCAGTATTAAATATTTATGAAAACGTTGAGATTCCGCTGACGATAAGAACTGAAATGTCGCCAGAAGATAGAAAAACTAAAGTTTTAAATGCGCTTAAAGATGTAGGTCTTGAAGAATATGTACACCACAGGCCAGATCAGTTGTCGGGTGGACAGCGACAACGAGTTGCAATTGCGCGAGCCTTGGTAACCGAACCTTCTTTAATTTTAGCTGATGAACCAACAGCCAACTTAGATTCTAAAACGGCTCATCATATTATTGATTTAATGCTTGAGCTTAATAAGAAAAGGCATATGACATTTTTCTTTTGTACTCATGATGAAAAATTAATGAGTCGGGTTCAGAGAATAGTAAAAATAAGTGATGGAGTCATAGAGTCGTAATGATATTAAAACTGGCGTACCTTAATTTATTTAGAAACAAAAGAAGAGCGATCTCGACTGGGCTTGCTATTTGTATTGGTTTTGTAGGTTTAAATTTACTAGGTGCCTACATCTATCGTGTAAAAAAAGCTTTAGATACAACTTCAGTTTATTCTGCACTTCATGGGCATGTAAAAGTCTTCAAGCAAGACTCTCTTGTGCAGTTTGCACTTAAACCTAAAAAATATATTTTTCAAAAAGAAGAATTAGATCAGATGGATCAGATTTTTTCAGAATTTTCATCTGAGATTGAGTATATTGGTAAAAACATTAATGGCTCGGGTTTATTATCCAATGGCAAGATGTCGCATCCTATTTTGTTTTATAGCTTTGAGCCTGAAATTTATGCCAAATCACTTACTCAGCCCGATATTTCGAATTGGGCTAAAGATTGGGTTTTGCCTAAGCAAATCGAAAACGTAGACATTTTTAAAAATAATAACGAAGTTATGTCGGTCACGCCAAGAATTGCGGATATTATGTCTCTGACGTATCCGTTAAATGAAAATGAATCATTGCAGTTGGCAGGAAGATCTTTAGACGGCGATTTAAATGCAGTTAATTTAGAATTGGGCGCAGAGCACACCACGGGATTACAGTTTTTAGAAGACACGTTGGTATTGGTTCCGCTTAAAAAAGTTCAAGAACTATTAGGAACTGAGGGCGCTGAGTCTATATCGATTTACTTAAAGCCCGAGGCTAGTTTAGCTAAATTTAAAAAGAAACTTGATGAAAAACTAAGTTCATTAGCTTTTAAAACTGAAAGTTATAATTATTATGACGAAAAAATTAATGCTGTTTATCTAGGTACTATTGGGTTTTTAGTGGTGATGGGTGCTTTCTTTGTGTTTTTAATAGGTACGGCAGTGAGTCTTACAATATTGAACTCACTGACTATGGGCATTATTGAGAGAACTCGCGAGATTGGCACTTTGTATGCCGTTGGTTTTAAAAAGAAAGAAGTGGCTAAACTATTTATATTAGAAAATTTAATCTTATGTGTATTATCTATTGCAGTTGGAGTATTGCTCTCATTTGTTTTTGCCAGCTTAGTAAATAGCTTGAATATAAGATTTACTCCACCCTCAGTTACTGGAAAGATTCAGTTTAGACTTGTATGGAATTTTGCTATTGCTGCGAGTGTTGCAGCTTTTACCCTTATACTGACCTTGATTTCATCTTTTGTAGTTATGAAGAATAAATCTAAAATTAAATTGATCGACTTACTTAATGATTCGGGAGCTTAGATGAAAAATGTTTTTTTAATAGGATTGTTGATATGTATTAAAGCTTTTTCGGCTGACGCTGATTTAGCCACTGAACTCTTGAAAACTTCAGACCGCGGTCGTGGTGGTCTTGAAGAAGGTCTAGAGTGGACTGCAAATATTGAAACCACAGAGAATGGTGATACAGCTAGCCGCGAGTTTCTAATTAAGGCTAAAAAACACGATGCATTTGTAGAGGCTTTGAAGCCAGCGAAAAACAAGGGTGAAGTTTATTTATTTAACGACCGCCAGATGTGGTTTTATAAACCTTCGCTCAAAAAACCAGTTTCGATATCGGCTCGTCAAAAATTAACTGGGCAGGCGGCCAATGGCGATATCGCTTCAACACACTATGCGCGCGACTATAATGCGACTTTAGAAAAAACTGAAGAAATTGGTGGTGTTAAATATTACGTTTTATTTTTAAAAGCGAAGGCTAAAAATTTAACTTACGACCAAATACGCTATTGGATTAGTGACAAAACTAAACTGGCAACAAAAGTAGAGTTTTTAACTTTACAGGGCAAAGTTTTTAAAATAGGAACTTTGCAATACAATAATGTGCTTTCTGTTGGAGGTAAAAACATCGCGTTTGTGAGTCAGTTAACTATTATGGATGCAAAATTTAATCAAAACAAAAGCGTTATTACTTATACTAAGCCAAAAGTGGTTGAGCATTCGAACGCAATTTTTAATATTAATAACGTAACGAGATAATATGATTTTTTGGGTGATAGCTTTTAGAAATGTTAAGAAAAATTGGAGACACTCCATCTCGGCTCTTCTATCGCTATCGGCTTCGTTTGTTTCTTTAGTTTTGTTTGATGGTTATATTGATGATCTTAAAAAAATGTACGAAGACTCGTTTAGACATCGTTCGATGTTGGGCGATCTAATTATAGAAAAACCGGAAATACATACTAAGCAGGGGCTTGCGGAGCCATGGAAATATTCGATCACTGAAGATGATCAAAAAGTAATTGAGTATTTTTTTGCGGAACATCCAGATTTTGTAAAAAACCGCGTAAGATTTGTTAGCTTTCAGGGGATGATTACGAATGGAAATCAGTCGGCCATATTAATGGGGCGAGGCTTTGATGTTAAATCCGGAGAGCTTGTAAGGGGCGAAAATTGGTCGTGGAATGCAACTCTGGGGTTGCCGCTACATAAAGTATCAAGCATAGAGTATGCAGCTATGCTGGGCCAAGGACTTTCTAAAAAATTAGGCTGCAGTTGGGATGCAACTCATAAGATTTATTCTTTTTCGGGTGGCTATGAAGCTATTGAGCGCCCATTTGAGTGCCCTGTAACTAATTTACAAGTTTCAGTTATGACCGGTGACGGCCAATTAAATGCGGTAGATATAAATGTAACTGGCTTGATGGATGCAGGTTATCGCGACATTGACGACAGATATCTGGTAACGTCAATTGAAACAGCACAGACGCTACTCAACAGTAAAGATATTACGATGATGTCGGTGGAGCTTAAAAACCCTAAGCAAAAAGAAGAATTCATTAATTTGTTTAATGCAAAGTTTGGTACTTCTCGCCCTGAACTAAAAATAATGACTTGGGTTGAGCACCCAATTGGTGAGACTTATATTAAAACTATGGATTTGATGTCTATTTTTAGAAATTT
Source organism: Pseudobdellovibrio sp. (assembly GCA_040080445.1). Taxonomy (GTDB): domain Bacteria; phylum Bdellovibrionota; class Bdellovibrionia; order Bdellovibrionales; family Bdellovibrionaceae; genus Pseudobdellovibrio. Next base: position 2,111 of record JBEBIK010000030.1, on the reverse strand, counting down.
TGTAGTCGTCGTAATACTTATCATTTCGACTTTGTCAGTTGTGAATACGCTGATTAAAATTATTAAGGAGCGTAGTCGTGAGATTGGTACGCTACGAAGCATAGGTTTTAAAGCTCGTGAAGTTGTTAAAATGTTTATCTATGAAACTTTTTTGCTTTCGGTACTCGGGAGTTTGCTGGGTGTACTATCAGCGATAGTCTTAACAATAGGTTTAAATTCATTACATATTAGATATAAGGCAGGCCTGCTTTCAGAGCCCGTATTATTTAAAATTAATTTTACATTTTACGGTTACTTAAATGCATTTTCGATTCTAGTTTTCGTGAGCCTTATGGCCTGCTTATTTTCGACTAGACAAGAACTTAACAAGAAAATTATCGACAATTTAAATCATGTTTAAGATATTGTTTTTATTTTTTATTAATACGAGTTTTGCTGACATCAGATATTCTTTTGATGCTTACTTTTTTGCGCAAAAAAATCAATTATCAGATTCGATTATTAATCCGCTCAATGCTGTATTTAAAAACCCAAATTTAGAATTGAATGCCGATTTAAGAGGAGAAATTAAATGGAAAAACGGCGATCATTTAGGTGTATTACGACCGCGCTTGCTGGCTCATAATAAGAGTATCGATGCGGCTGGAGTTACAAGCCAAGAATCCAAATCTCAATTAGATTTAACCGATGCTTTTTACGAGTATTACTGGTCGAACCAGATTTCAACTACATTAGGCTTGCAAGTGTACCAATGGGGGCCAGCAGAGTTTATCAATGCTTCAAATCCGCTTTACCATTTTAATTCTCGTCAGAAGAGCTTAGTCTACAAAGAAAAAGGTCAAATTTTATTAAGAGCTAATTTTTCAACGGATAAAGAAAACAGTTTTGTTTTAATGTTGCAGCCGGTATCGAATAACGAACCTGAATGGATTGAGGAAGATAAATTTTCGGCCAAAGGTATCATTAAATATGAAAAATCATGGACACAAACGACAAACTACTTAGGTTTAGTGGCAGGTATAGAAGAGAAGTCGAATCCATTTGTGGGAGAATATTTTAATTATAGCCCTATTGAAGGTTTTTCGATTTATGCGGACATGAAGCATGCGCAGAACAGAATTAATTTTATACCTGAGTACAACGGTACAAGTTATAATATGATTCTAGAAAACCAGCTCAAGAACCAATGGCCAACATTAGGTGTATATGGTGTGCGCTGGGAAGACGATTACGATATTCGTTTAGAATATATTTATAATGGTATGGGTTACACTAAAGATGATCTGAATAGCGCGATTTCAAGCGCTGCTAATGTGTTAAGTCTAAACTACGCTCAAAACCTAAAGCGTTTTTTGAAACCAGGCTTAGAGGTTTTAGGACAGAACTATGTGTATTTATCTTATAGAATTAATGAACCCTTTAAGTTTAAGGAGTTCAACTTTTACACCCGCTATATTCAATCGCTACAAGATGATTCTTCGCAAGTTCAACTAGAGTTTGATAAAGCATTATTTGATTCGTATTTAATTTTTTCGAATGTTAGTTTTGCCAATGGTGCTGCTGATGCCGAGTTTAGACTTATTAACGATTGGCAGGCTCTTTTGGGTTTTAAGTGGGGAATCTAAATTCAAAATAGGGCTTCAACGTATAGCAGCAAATACTAAATGAAATTGAATTAACTCTTAAAAAGCCTCTAGACTTATAAAAAAGGGAGTTTTTATGAAATTAATTTATGTAGTAATGGGCCTATTTATGGCATTTTCAGTGCAAGCAGCACAACTTGAAATCACTTCAAATGCTGGTGCAGTTAAAACAGAAGGTTTCCACTCATACAATTTTGGAACTGTTTGGACTAATTCAAGATCTGAAGCTCGTTTCACATTAAAAAATACTGGAACTACACCTTTAACTTTTAAAGAAGCTTATATTTATGGCGCAGATTTTTCTGCAAGCCATTCATGTGTTCGTGGTTTATTACCAAATGAAGTTTGCACGTTCTCAATAGCTTATTGGCCAATGTTTGAGGGTATGGCTTCTGGTCGCTTCGTATTGAGTTTTGTTGAAGACCAAGTAGTTGTTGATCTTTGGGGTCAAGCTCGCAGAATGTAAGT
>JBEBIK010000333.1:0-2740 GCA_040080445.1 Pseudobdellovibrio sp. | reverse complement strand
ATTGTAAGTTCCAGACGAGATATAACGTGTTAATGCTTTTTTGTAAGTTTGTTTAAATTTTCTTAAACCTTCAGGGCCAACTGGCGCAATCCCTGAATAACGATTTTTTTCTGCTCAAATATTTTTTGCACCCTTGGGCTGAATTTTGGGAAGCTCTAGTTTTTCGCCAAGAATTTCAGCCAACTCTTCCATTGAAATTTCAACTTCGATCATATGCTCACCAGCTTGATCGCCAGCTTCGCCTTTACCACTTCCCGATTGACCCGGGCCTTCTGCTTGTTCGCCTTGTCCGTCGCCTTGGCCTACGCCTTGTTCATTTTGCTTGGGACCATAACGAAAAGTTGGGATATCAATTCGTGGAATCGGAATTTTAACAAATTCATCTTCGCGTTTACCTATCATTTCGCCGTTCGTTACGTATCGTTTAAAATCATCTCTGACTTTACCCTTAATGATACTTTTAAATCGGTTCTGGTCTTCGCGGATAGCCATCTGCTCTCATTTCCGTTATTTATTTTTAACATCACCGCGGGCAAAAATACTTGCAACGTAATGTAAAACATCTGTTGCCGAAATTTCATCGTACCCGAAGTCTTTAATTAAACGCGACTTAACGATATCAATTTTTTCTTGAGTGTCTTTATCGGCCACAGAACTCACCAAAGAAGTCAGTTTGATACTGTCTTTTTGATCTTCAAAAAGTTTTAATTCCAAAGCCTTATGAAGACGGTCGTTCATTTTGTAATTGAATTTTTTTCCATCAATTGCAAGTGCACCGATGTAGTTCATAATTTCACGTCTAAAATCATCTTTGCGTGATTCAGGAATTTCAATTTTTTCTTCAATGGCGCGCATTAAACGCTCATCTGGTTCCTCGTCCGAACCCGTATATTGATTACGAACTTTTTCTTTTTGCGTGTAAGCTTTTACATTGTCAATGTAGTTTGCGCATAAGCGCTGTAAAGCGCCATCATCTGCACTAATGGCACGTTGTACTTCAGATTTGATGATCTCTTCATATTCTTGCTTAACAACTGAAAGCAACTCTTTGTACTCTTGCTTTAATTCGTCGTTAGAAAGTAACGAGTGATGTTTTAAACCACTTTCAAGTTCGTTCATCACCATAAATGGATTGACCGAACCTTTATTCATTTGCTGAGCCATAACAAGTGCATTTGAAAGTTTATCTTGAATATAACGAGGCGAAATTCCATCTAAACCTTCACGCGTTGTCTCTTTACGCAATTCTTTTACATTGTCTTCTGTAAAATTAGGTAAAGTTTTTCCGTTATAAAGTTTGAGTTTTTGTAAACGAGTTAAGTTGGCTTTTTTTGGCTTTTCGAGTCTCGTTAAAATAGCCCACATTGCTGCAATTTCAATTGTATGCGGCGCTATCGAAATTCCACGCAATCTGGTTGAGTTGAAATCTTTTTTATAAATATTTGTTTCTTCTTTTAGGCGCGTAATGTACGGAATATCAATCTTAACAGTACGGTCACGAAGAGCTTCCATAAACTCGTTGTCTTGAAGTTTGCGGTACTCAGGCTCATTGGTATGACCAATAATTACTTCATCAATGTGAGTTTGTGCAAATTTCTTTGGTTTGACTCTATGCTCTTGCGAAGCTCCAAGTAAGTCATATAAGAAAGCCACATCTAATTTCAGAACCTCAACGAACTCTATCATTCCACGGTTAGCAACGTTAAACTCCCCGTCAAAGTTGAAAGCACGCGGATCAGAATCTGAACCATATTCTGCAATTTTACGGTAATTGATATCGCCTGTTAGTTCTGTAGAGTCCTGATTTTTTTCATCTTTAGGCTGAAAGGTGCCAATGCCTACGCGGTCGGCTTCTGAAATGAAAAATCTTTTCACACGAACGTGAGTTAAAACTTTCATTAAATCGCCATTATACTTTTCCATTAAAGCTTTAAAAATAAAGCGTGATGGAGGGCACAGCTCGCCCACTATTTTCATACGATAATGACCATCTTGGCCGCGATTGATTTCATCGCAAATACCTTGGCGCATTTCTTCTGGTATCAGCAGAAGAGGCTCTTCGTTCATTGGCGAGGCAAAAACTTTTACATCTTTACCGAATAAGCCATCAAGTTTTCCACTTTCATCAAACCACTCAAAAGTATAAAGAGCACCTTTATCGCTACGCGAATAAGTTTCTAAACCTTTTTTCAAGCGACGACAAATCGTCGACTTAGCAGAACCCACCGGTCCGTGAAGTAAGATCACACGCTTTTCGGTTCCGTAACCTAAGGATGCGGCCTTCAGCACGTTGACCAGTTTCATCAACTGTACATCTAAACCAAAAACGGCGTCTTTACCGCCGTTTTCAAGATCATCAAAAAATTTATACCGTATAATCTGCTTTTTAAAATCAATGTACTCTTCTGTACCTTGTCCTAAAATCATATCGTACATTCGTTGATAGGCATTGCGAGTGATCTTAGGATCGGCTTTCACCAATTCAAGATACTCGTGAAATGTACCGCTCCAGTGTGCCGCCATAGACGGACTCTGACTCTGCCATTTTTCTACCAATGTTCTGAAGTTAACTGATGACGACATTCGAGACTCCTTTCGCGCTTGAATGGATCAAGCTTGAGAATCGGGTGGATCTTAGTTAACTATGATTATGCACGGAGTTTTTTCGGTTAGCGACTTCTATTATTTTATAATAATTTCTCGGTAGTCTTCCGGTTTTTTTAAGACGAAAGTCTCGTTT
>JBEBIK010000332.1:0-2744 GCA_040080445.1 Pseudobdellovibrio sp. | reverse complement strand
GATCAATTAGCCGACTTCGGCTTAAGTGGTACTGAAAGACTTTATCCAAATGAACTTTCAGGCGGTATGCAAAAACGTGTCGGATTAGCTAGAGCTATGATGTTAGAACCCGAAATTATCCTTTACGATGAGCCGACGGCTGGATTAGATCCTTACAATACTAAAAAAATTCAAGAGCTCATACTCAATTTAAAATCTAAAGGTGTAACTTCAATTTTAGTAACTCATGATATGCCAACGGCATTTGCCGTTTGCGATAAATTTGCATTTTTAAAAGACAAAGTAGTTAAAGAGCAAGGCACTATCGAGCAACTTAAAACCAGAAGTGACAGTTTGATTCAACAGTTTATTGAAGGAAATATTTTATGACACAAATTAAAGTCGGCATTTTCTTATTTTTTGGTTTAGCCGTTTTGTTCACTACCATTTTTATGTTGGGGTCTAACAAATCTCTCTTTCAAGAAGTAGTAGAAGTTAGAAGTTACTTCGATTCGGTTCAAGGATTAAACAAAGGAGCCGTGGTATCTTTAGCGGGCGTAAAAGTAGGTAATATCGAAGACATTAAGTTTGATACAAACCGTAATTTAGTAGAAGTTACAGCTCGTATTGAAGCTGAATTTAAAACTACAATTAAAAAAGACAGCCGCATTGAAATTCGTACACAAGGTGCCCTCGGAGATAAATTTTTATATATTACTCCAGGAACCCCCGCCAGTGAATCAATTAGCAATGGCGACGAAATTCCTTCTGACTACGGTAACGACATCCTAGCTGTATTCCAAAAACGTGGAAACGAAAGCGAAAAGATTTTTGATATCTTAAATGATATTAAAGTCATTACTCACTCTTTATCTCAAAATAACCGATTACCCTCTGTGGTCGCCAATCTTGAAAAAGCTAGCGCTAACTTGTCCAATCTCAATGTAGCATCTATTAATAACTCTACTGCTAAACTCGAAAGTATTATGAATAAAGTTAATAATGGCGAAGGTACACTGGGCGCTTTAATTAACGATCGCTCTATTCACGAAAGAATCAAAAATATTTTAGGCGCTGGTCAAAAAGACCAACAGGTTAAAAGCATTCTTAAGTCGTCGATTGACGAATAGTTTTAAATTAAAAGCTGAGACTTATTTTTTAGACTCAGCTTTTAAGTAACGATCAAACCAAGTGAACGTTTCATACAAAACATGCTCTATGCTTTCAACAGCAGCGTAAGAATGCCCCTCTTGCGGAAGTAATACCAAACGCGCTTTCACTCCTTGCCCTTTTAAGGCTTCGAAGTAACGCTCAGATTGAAGCGGAAATGTACCCGAGTTTTCATCGATTTGGCCGTGAATCATTAAAATCGGTTTTTTGAGTTTATCCACTTCATGAAACGGCGAAACTTTTAAGTAAGTATCTTTTGCCTGCCAGTAAGTTCGTCGCTCACCTTGAAAACCATACGGAGTCAGCGTGCGATTGTAAGCGCCCGAGCGCGCCACTCCTGTTGCAAATAAATCAGTATGTGTGAGTAAATTGGCAACCATAAAAGCACCGTAACTGTGGCCGATCACTCCGGCTCTTAAAGGATCAGCAACGCCTTTGTCTGCAACTGCTTTAACTGCTGCTGCTGCGCCATCTTGTAATTGCTTTAAGAAGGTGTCGTTTTTGGTTTCAGGGGGTCCGATAATTGGTATTTGCGCTTCCATTAATACAGCGTATCCACGCAAAGCTAAATACATTGTTGAAGCGCGATAAGGCGTTTCAAAAGTATAGGCTGAATTTCTAACCTGCCCGGCAGTTGAAGCATCGGTGTACTCAAGCGGATAAGCATCAACAATAAGCGGATATTTTTTGCCGGCCTCATAACCCAGTGGGTAATACAAGGTACCCGACAAATCAACCCCGTCGGCGCGCTTATAGCGTAAAACTTCTTTTTTAACTTTTGTGAAAACTTCAAAAGGATTTGGATCAGCATATAAAATTTCAGATTTTAATTTAGCGTCTACAATTTCGTTTATCATGTAGCGCGGACTAATAACATCGGTTTCAAAAGTACTGATAAACTTATCGAACTTATTATGGCCGATAAAACTTAAAAAGGTATTGGTTGAACCTTTTTCAGTACGATAAACTTCTTTGTTTTCTAAAGATTCAATATTGAATTTGTTTAATGCCGGACGGTAACCGTCGGGAGTAGCGCCGCGACTGTTGAGGTAAATACTTTTATCATCTCCATCAACGGCAATTACACTGCGACTGTATTTATTTTCCGTTTCGATAGGGTTACCCAGATCGGCATATTCGTCGTTTTCATTTAAACTGAATAAAACTTTTTCAAAAGACGTCTTGTCGTCTTTAAATTTTAAATGAATCCCACGTATCCATTCGGTATCGCGCTCGTAATCCCAAACTAAAATTCCCATTTTACGATCAAAATATGAAATTCCCGCGAAGCGATTTTTAATTTTATAAAGCGAGCTAGATTTTGTTTTTCCGCCGCTCTGTAATTCCATTTTAAATAGCTCGTCTCGGAACTCAACTTTGTTTTTCCAATCACCGTCGTCAAGCGCTTGTACATATTGTAAAGTATGAGGTTCATCTGCCATCCACCGCATAGAGCGCGGACCTTTTACTACACCCTGAATCGGAATATTTTCGTGAGGGCCAGAACTGTGTAACTTGTATTGTAATTTTCCGTTAATATCCCAAACTTCATACTGTATTTTAAAAAGTTCAATAGGCACCACATACGAGAAAGG
>JBEBIK010000029.1:0-11943 GCA_040080445.1 Pseudobdellovibrio sp. | reverse complement strand
CATCGGTATGACAATTTTTGCTAAAGATTTGGCTGAAAATGAAAATGTTTATTTAAGCGAAAAAGTCATAAAAATTGATATTTTGCATAACAGCGTTAATATTATTTGTGATTCTAATAAAACCTTTGAAGCAAAAAAAATTGTAATGACCTGTCCGTTGCCTCAGAGCTTAGAAATTTTAAAAACATCCGACATAGATTACCCTAAAGATTTGAATACAATTTTGTATGGCAAGGCCATAGTTGGCTTGCTTGAATTCAACAGCGAAAATAATACTCAATATGATTTTAACTTGCTTAAACCCAATTCAAATATTTTTACTATTGCCAACAACCAAGCTAAAGGAATTAGTAATAAATTAGCCCTCAGTGTTGTGATGAGCGAGTCTTGGAGTGATTACCATTTTAATTTAGAAGATACTGAGCTCCTTCACTTAATTCAAATCGAGTTGCAAAAACATTTCAATTCCGAATTGCCAATAATTAAATGCCAGTTAAAAAAATGGCGATATGCCCAGCCCAGTACTGTTTATAATGAAAAGCATGTATCACTCAATAACGGCCAAATAATTATTGCGGGTGATGCATTTGGTGGTGGCAGCATTGCAGGCGCTCTGCGTTCGGCCAACTCTGCTTTTGAATTTTTAAATACCAGTATTTAAAATGTATTTTTATTGGCTAAGGCTATGTATCGGCTTAAAATATAAGCAAATATTTGGTTTATTAAGACCTTGAGTTGACAGTAACTTATCTTTTAAATTAGATTCGTATTTCGCAATTTATATTGCGGGAGTAGCTCAGTTGATAGAGCGATGCCTTGCCAAGGCATAGGTCGCGGGTTTGAGTCCCGTCTCCCGCTCCAATTACGTCTAGTAATTTGGAGCCCAAAGTTCTTAGTCGAATATCTTCAGATCATCTTAAAATTGGTATTAATAGGTTAGTACATCGCCAGTTAAGATTCGCATCAGAGTGATACAAAATTTTTACTGTGCAAAAAAGCTAAACATTTTGTTTTTTTTTGCCGATAAGCATAATGTGACAAAACCTATACAAAATAAAATTCTCTTTTTATTGCGGGCTTTATTTTTAAGTTTAAATGTATTTATTTTATTTGGCTGTATCGATTTTTTAGACAGCTCATCAATCATTGAGTTAAAAATGCAAACGTCTCTGCCTGCTGCTCCCGTACCTGCTAAAAAGTTAATTACTTTATATGGAAACATTAACAGTGGCTTTTGCGCTGCTTTAGATAATTCAACAACGCAGTGCTGGGGCGCAAATAATATTTATGGGCAATTAGGGGCTACGGCCACAAACGGATTTAATATCGCTAAACATGTGCCTGAATTAGATGATGTGAAATTAGTTGGCAGGTCTTCTGTTCAGCAAACCTGTTTTATTAAAAAAGATGATCTGCCGTATTGTATGGGCAATAATGAAAGTGGCCAGTTGGGCGATGGAACAACTACTTCAAGAAATACAGCGGTGGCTGTTGCGGGAGTATCTGGTGTGTTTACAGATGTTCAGGTTCAAGCTCTTTTTGGTTGTGCTTTAAAAAATGATGGAACAGTTTGGTGCTGGGGTAATAATGCACAGGGCCAGTTAGGTGATAACACGTTGGTCTCGCATTATGCAGCAGCGCAGGTTTTAAATATAACCACAGCCACAAAAATTGAAGTGCAAACATCAGCTGTGTGTGCACTTTTAGCGAATCAAACTGTTTGGTGCTGGGGCGTAAATACAAGTGGTCAATTGGGCGATGCAACCTTGGTGAATAAAAAAACTCCGGTGCAATCCGTGGGTGTTACAAATATAACAAATTTAACCTGCGGAGCGGCCCATTGTTATGCTTTAAAAACTGATGGAACAGTTTGGGCATGGGGAGTGGGTAGCTTGTATCGCTTGGGTAATAGCAGTACGGCAACAATTTCAACGCCGTTTCAAATTTCAGGTTTAACAAATATCGTAAAATTATATTCAACGACTGCTTCAGGGTATGCGATTGATGTTAGTGGCGTCGTCTACAGTTGGGGTTATAATGTAACAGGCCAATTAGGCGATGGAACCCATAACAATCAAGCAGTGCCAACAGTGATGGCCGGATTACCTGCTAATTTAGATTATTTGGTGGCTGGTACAAATGAAGTTTGTGCGGTAGCAACAAATAAATCTTTAACCTGTGTGGGTGCTGTAACAGGAAGCAACATTGATAACGTAACTGGTAACTTTTTTGCTCCAGTGGGTAATTTATTGGTCTCAAGTATTTCATCTGGGATGAGTAATGCCTCTTGTGCGGTAACAACGACTGGTGGATTAAAATGTTGGGGTCGAAATGATAATAACAATTTAAATATTATCGGAACAGATGGCTTATATCGTACTCCTACAGATGTTCCGGGGTTTTCGTCAGGCGTGCAAGAGGTCGATGCTTTAAATACCAGTTTTTGTTTTTTAAAAACTGACGGAACAGTTTGGTGCTGGGGCACTGGAGCTTCAGGTCAGTTAGGCAATAACACCTTATTAAATAGTGCGGTTGCTGTTCAGGCCACTGGTTTAAGTTTGGTTAATAATATCGAGTCAGGTTTAGATCACACGTGTGCTTTAAAATCGGATCAGACACTTTGGTGTTGGGGAGCCAATACATTTGGTCAGGTTGGTAATAACTCACCGACGATTCAAAAAATTCCAGTGCAGGTGTTAACTTCAGTTTCCAAATTTTCTGTGGGTAGGAATAACAGCTGCGCAGTCAAAACAGACGGAACGGCTTGGTGTTGGGGCGCCAATGATTCTGGCCAAGTGGGCAACGGATTATTAACAAATACATTAGTGCCAACACAAGTTAGCGCTCTTGGTATTACGGCGGTGGATATTGCTGTTGGATACGATTCAGTCTGTGCCACAACAGCCACAAATATTTTTTGTTGGGGGGAAAATGAATTTGGTCAACTGGGCAATAACACCTTTGTGAACAGTTTAACACCTGTGCAAGTTAGTAATCTTTCAGGAACTATAACAAGTATCGCGGGTTCGCCATCAGGTCATTATTGTGTTTTAATGAATGAAGCCAGTGTTATTAAGGCCTACTGTTGGGGTCGAAACGGAGCCCTTGAGCTTGGGTCTTCATTGGCCACAGGTTTATTTTCATCAGTGCCTGTGTTGGTTGATAAAATAAGTGGGGCGATTGCGTCTGTAAAATTATCTCCGAACACAACTCATATTATTTTAACAGATAATACGTTACAAACAGTCGGCAATAATTTACTTAAAGGCACCGGATTAATTGATAGTTGGTTTGAATCTTTTCAAACTTTTTTTGGGTGGGAGTAAAACAGATTTATTCAGTCCTCTATTTAACAAGGCCCACATATATATAAGCAATGCCAAAACTGACTGGAACAGAACTCATTTCAGAAAATGAATCTGCAGCTCGCATCAGATCCAAAAACTTTTCTCGACAAAGAAACACCGCCGAAGATTTTTGTATAAAATCATAGACCTCACCTTTGCCTGTGACAAGGTCACCAATTTGGGCAATATTTTTTCAGAATAAAAATGATATAAATTTGAAATCAATGGCATCGTCATTTGACCAAATTCTAAAATAAACACACGACCACTGGGTTTGGTATCGCGAGCCATTTCTTTCAGTGCCAATACGGGGTCAGATACGTTTCTGATACCAAATTAAATTGAAACTCGATCGAAGTGTTGATTTGAATATTGCAATTTTGTTTTGATTCATTTGCGCATAAAATCTGTTTTTTATAAAAAGTTTAAAGCTTCAAAACATGGGGCATTTATATATTACTTATGGGGTAAAAAAACTATAGGACCTTTGTGAGCCATCTAATTGGTGGATCTTACATTGCAGTATGCTTCTACTTAGAGATCAGTAATCTACTAAGGGATATAAATGTTAAAAGATCATTCACTGAGCCATTCTTTAAATAAAGTATGGGAAAACTACAGCCAGCAAGTGCATTCCTCGCGAAATAAATCATCAAGTCGCAATATTCACCTTCTAAGGGTATCGACTCAGCGCCTAGAGGCCTTGTTAACTTTGGCCAATAGTGTGAAGTCTACTAAAGGCTCAAAAAACATAATTTACTTAATCAAAAAAGTTAGAAAAAGCTTAGGACCACTACGGGATATTCAAGTTGAGTCTAAGGCTCTTAAAATCCTTAAAGAAAAAAGAACAAAATTTGCAGAACATGAAGAGTTTTCTAATTTTTTTGTAAAGCAAAAAAGAAAGTCAAAAAAGAAAGCTCATAAATGTTTGAACGAAATTTCACTTAAACAAGAAAAAAGCCATGTTGAAAAACTGGTAAAAAAACTTTTTGTTGTTGAAGAAGATAAAGGAAAAAAAGAAATTCAGCTGCAGTTAAAAACAAAAATAAAAAAATCAGCTTTAAAACTTAATTCTGCAATGCATAAGGTGAATCCGAAGAGGGTCAAAGACATTCACAGATTTCGAGTGCAGGCAAAAAAGCTGCGTTACCAAGCTGAGTGTTTAAATTCACTAGCAGGAGATACCAACGTTGAATTAAAAAACTTAAAAAATGTTCAATCAGTAGCTGGGCGTATTCAAAATGATAGTGTTTTGTTAGCTACGATAGATAAGTTTTTAGCCAAAAAAAAACACAACAAAGATTTACAGCTTCTCACTATTAGAAAACAAGTGGCTGGTAACCAAGCTAAATTGATAAATACCGACTTTAAAAAAATCGATACATTAAAATGGCAAAATTAAATTGATTAATATTTTATGAATAAAAAATACTGGATTTTAATAGTTGTATTTGTATTGATTTTGATTAGCGCTTTTTTCTGGTTTAAAAAAAAACCAACAAAAAGATGTAGTTACAGAAGCTGTAAAGCGAGGTTCTATAGTAGAGGCCGTCTACGGAATTGGCACATTAAAAGCCACGAGAAGTTTTTCAATTAAAAGTGGTGTAACTTCTACTTTAAGCCAGCTTTATGTAGAAGAAGGCCAAATTGTTAATAAAGGTGATTTACTACTAGAACTTGAAGGTATGGGTAAGTTTAAAGCGCCATTTGCTGGTACTATTGTGGCTGCTCCTTTTAAGTTTGGCGAAACAGTATACGCACAAGCTGTGATATTAACTTTAGTCGATCCGATAGATACTTATTTGTTGGTTTCACTAGAGCAGCAAGGGGCAATTTCAGTCGTAAGTCCTAAATGAACCACACTATTTTTAACAAAAATTTGTAATACGTATGAAGAAAAAATCATCGTTAGAGAAAATGCAGTTATTAAAATAGAAATCCAAATATTTTCAAACCCGCCCGTAATCGCGCCTAATAAACTGATAAGTACAAATGTACGTATGCCTAAAGATTTTTTACCAATTTTAGAATTTTCTCTCTCAATGCCAACGATAAATCCGACGGCTAATGCGATGAGGTAGGGTTTTAAAGTATTCAAGTGCCAGTCGCTTTTGAGGTTTTTGCTCCTATGACTTCTACATCTAAATTCGAAATTTTATCAAAAATTAGTCTTTGTTCTCGAATTGGCCACCAATCATAAAGTAAACTTTCTATTGGTCTCCACATTCCAACCCAGCCGATAATTACTAAACCTGCACTAACAATTTCGGCGATAGCGGGAGTTAATTTTGTGGAACTTACAAGTTGAGATAAGCTCAGGCACACGAATAATGTGATAACACCTACAAGCGAAAAAAAGCGGGCCGTTCTGAGGCTTTTTTTGAGTTTAGAACGTGCCACTGTGATTCGTATTTAAAGTAAGAATGTATGGCTTCTTTAATGATTAGGTTATTTTCTAATTTTAAATCGTCATTATCTAAGCTGTGTATTTTGATTTTAATTTTTGTGCGAAGTGCAAATTCTTCAATAGTGCTGACAATATAAGTTACAAATTGAGAATCTAAATCTCGTTCACGAAATGGAGCGGGATCTCTTTCGTTGAACAACTGACGTGTGTTTTTAACCGCAATTTCGACGACTATGCTATCTTGTTCTCGTTTATAGCGTTCAGCATTGTTTTCAGGATTCATTTTTAAATTAAAGTGCAATTGTATGGCCATCAAGGTGTTGGCTTTTGCATAGATCTGAGCTTTTAATTTTATACTAATGAGGTTTATTGCGGTCTAGGTGGGTCAGTATTCCGCTTAAATAAGCTTATTAAATTGAGTGTAATCTATCGTCGTGGCTTTTCCATTTTCGCTAGAAATTATATCTGCAAAATTTTTGTTAAAAATAAAATCTTCTGGAGAGTAAACACAGCTGGCATGTACATTTTGTGAAAAACTCTCGTCATGCCCGATAACTGAAACTGAAAGGTCAATATTCTGATCTTTTAGATCATTAAAGCTTAAGTTATAGAAGGGACTTGTTTCATCAATCACGTGCATGACCGTCCACGATAAAACAAAAAATGAACTGGTTTCTCTTATAAATTTAATATCTTTCTGAATTCTCATGCGGTGACCCTCAGGAGAGCTATCTGTAACTAAAGCAATCGCCTTAATGGAAGCTTCGGCAATTTGGTTTCCGCGCATATTAGCCAGTCTGAGCATAAGCGTAGGCTTGTCTTTATAGTTAGTAATTACAACTTTTTCGGTAAATCTAATACGAGCTGAAGGTTTTGCGAATTTAGCAAACGTCAAACCTGTTAAAAGCGCAGTTAAAATGACTGAACAAATTGATTCTATAATAACAAGGCTATGGGCATAGTTGGTGGCAGGCGAATAAACTCCATAACCAATTGTAGAAAATGTTTGAACACTGAATGAGAAGTTTTTAAAAAACTGGTCATTTGTTCCACTTACTGAGCCAGACTCTAGAAAATAGAGCCATCCAAAAAATAAATTGAAAGCCACAAAAAAGACCACATAAAAAAAGAAAAAATTGAGCCAGGGCATAACTAATATTTTATGGTAAAGGTCTTCGAAAAAATTCTTTTCAAGGCCAATTTTGTTAATACTGCTAAAGCGTTCTTTAATGGTTTTCATAAGCTATAAACACAGCAGAACATAAAATTTATCAACTCGAAAAGGAGTTGGGTTTGCAATTTCTTAGGTTTTTTTGAAAAAAATACTTACTGAAATCAACCCTAATGCTTTTAAGAGCTGCTCTTAATTAACGCTAGCCTCTAAATATAAAACAATATACCTAAGCAGTCGTAATACAAACAAAAGGATATTTCATGAAAAAACTAATGATCGCAGTTCTCTTGGTATCAACAGTGACAGCTAAAGCTGACTTATTAAACTTCTTTGATTTTACTAAATTCTTTGAAGCTGCCATTACATTTGCTGATGGTTTAAATGAAAATTTAGAAAAAGTACGCGTTAAACAACAAGAAACTTTAGATATTAAAGAACAATGGGACCAAGCTTGCGAAGTAACTAAAACTTTAAATCCAAGCATCTTAGCTTTTAATAAAGTGTTATCTTCTTATAAAGTAAATCAAAATTTTTGTGCACCAATTACAACTGTAATCAAGTTACAATCAGATATTTTAGCCCGTTGTAATGAATACTACTCTGAGCCAGTGCCTGATAATGCTGAGTACTTAATAGGAAAATTTACTCTTTCTCTTCTTCAATCTAAATTGATCTTAACAAAATGTTACCCAATCTTGAATCAAATCAAAATTCCGGGTCTTCCAGGCTTAGGAAATTAATTTTAAAGCTGGTCCAAAGCAAGCTGTTCCAAAGTTTATTTTTAAAAAAGGAGTGTTAAAAGCACTCTTTTTTTTGCTTAATAACAGTTGATTGCTTACAGTTGTTGCACTTGGTGCAGAAGCAATACTTAAGAGTGCCGAGCTGATAGTTACGATCGCAATGGTCATTGAGTAGACAAGATGTTGTTTCTCACCGCGATTGCCGACGTTACTAAGATATAACCCGACAAGTCAGGGCTTTGCGAAAGTAAAATTTGTTTTGTAAAGTCTCAGACATGAATAAACTTTATATCGTATCTGTTCTTTTATTTCTTACTGCTTGCGCCACTTCAACTGAAGAAGGCGCTGTCGGTGTAAATCGTAAACAGCTTTTATTAGCACCGAGCTCTCAGATAGAATCTGAATCTGCACAAGCTTACGAACAAGTTAAAGCCGATGCTAAATCTAAAAATATTTTAAATACAAATTCTGCACAAGTTAAAAGAGTTCAGAATATCGGAAAAAAATTAATTCCGTTTACGGCTACATTCAGAGCCGATGCTTTGAAGTGGAATTGGGATATTAATGTTATCACATCAAAAGAATTAAATGCTTATTGTATGCCTGGCGGTAAAATCATGTTTTACACGGGTATTATTGAACAATTAAATATGACCGACGGCGAAATTGCGTCAGTGATGGGACATGAAATTGCGCATGCTTTGAGAGAGCACGGCCGCGAAAGATACAGTCAGGCCATTTTGCAACAAGGGGTTGTCGTAGGAGCTTCAATTTTGGCACAAATTTACGGAGTAGACCAACGCTATGTACAGGGTGGAGCTATCTTAGGAACAGTTCTTACATTAAAGTATGGACGTGGGCAGGAATCCGAAGCGGATACTGTGGGTTTAGAATTAATGGCACGTGCAGGCTATAACCCGCAAGAAGCAGTAACTCTTTGGCAAAAAATGGGAAAAGTTTCTGGCGGAAAATCTGCACCTGAATTTTTATCTACGCATCCATCAGACGAAACGCGAATCAAGGAGATTACGGCATTACTACCAAGAGTTATGCCGATCTATCAAGGATCTAGAAAAAACTAGAACAGAGGTTCTCTCTGCTCTGAATTTCCAAGATCTAAAGCCATTGCTAGAGCGATTTTAGAAAATATTAACGAATGTTCAAAGTTCATTACAGAAGAGATCACATCTTTATCTGTGTGGATGTATTGAAACATGGAGTTAAATTTAGCTTCGGTCGGAAACAGAGTTGGGAAACCGCGGCGGTTCCATGAAGCGTGATCGCTGCAGCCGTATCCACATTTATCGTCAAGGATTTCGATATTGAGATAAGTTGCGTTTAAGGCTTTCATATAATCGCGTAACCATGGGCTCGTAAAGTCGGTGATGCTGGTGATTTTGAATTCGCCATCTCCCGGAAATAAAGTCATGTCGAGCTGTAACACGGCAATTACATTTTTCTTTTCAAGTTTATAACTTTCAGCAATTTCGGCAGAACCTAAAAGACCTGATTCTTCGCCGGCATACCAGAAAAACTCTAACGTGCGCTCAGGCTGTTCTTGAGTCAGTACTACACGTAGAGCTTCAAGTAAGCTGGCAGAGCCTGAAGCATTGTCGTCGGCACCCGGAGCTCGACCAGTGCCGCCCCATCCGCTGATAGAATCAAGATGTCCGCCGAAGATAACATGTTGTTCTGGTTTAGTTTTTCCTTTAATGGATACGCGAATAGATTTTTGTGGAGTGTTCTTATGCGCAATTAAATCTACTGTTATTGGGTAGGAGCTGTTTTGCGTTAATAATTTTAATTTTTCTGAAAAATCAACAACGTGAATATTAGGATTTGGGGCGCGGTTGTAACGAGTAGGGTAGGCAGACAGCCATGTTACGGTTTGTTTTATGTTGTCAGACTTAAGTTCTTGTAAAGCATCTGCAATTTTAGGATTTTGTGCTACTTTGATATTGGCATAATTATAAGTTCTAGTTTGTAGTTTATTTAAAATCTCTAAATCTTTCTTTACTGAATTGATATCGTTTGGAATTTCGCTTAAGGCTTCAAAATTTCCGCAGCGGCCGTGTTGATGTGAAAGCTCAGATAACTTTTGTAACATAGGACCTGTTAAAACGCTGTAACCAATGTTGGTATTAGTGTCGGCATATAAAACTGGAATATTGGCTTTTTTTAGTAAAGTAAGGTCTGCATAAACTGCTTGAATTGGATAATTTTTTAGATCTGGAACATGTGAGAAGGCTTGTGCGGATGCTAATAAACTTAACAAAGCGATAGTTTTTTTCATGTAATTTCCTCGTTGTTACCCTCAAGAATATATCAAAATGAGAAATAGGCATCTAGGTCCTGTTTCATTTTAAAAATATAGACGAAAGAACTGCTTTGTAGACGTAAATCTATTTAATTTTGAGTTCTTGCTAGCCGAAAGGCTATACATGAACAAAGCCTACAAAAATTTATCAGAGTCTCTTAAGTCTAACTATTACTCTTTGAACGAGCAAGAACGCCACAGATCCTTAGAAAACCTGGCTGGAGATAACACTCCCGATGCCTCTCGTGAATTAGTTCATATTTTCCACAGCAGTCAGTGGCGTGAAACTAAGTTATTTATTATAAAAAATATTGTTAAATGTTCGAATCAGCGAAGTCTTGAATTTTTAATAAGCTTAACTTCATACACACATGATATTCCGTTAGCAGAGCAAGCGATTAAATCTCTAGGCTTATTAAACAACGACTTTGCTCGTAAATTTTTAGTTCAGTTTTATCGTCATGGAACAGAACACTTAAAACCTGCAGTTATTTTAGCCTTAGCTGAAGCTCGAGATAGAAGTTTAGTTATTCAATTTGTAAGTGATTTAGAAGAAGCTTATAAAAACCAACGTCAGTATTTAGCTAAAAATTTAATTTATGCTTTAGGTGAGCTTAAATGCCGTGAGGCAATTAAAGTATTAACTGAAATCGTAGACTCAAGCCAGTTTAAAGACTTAAGCTTATCAGCCTTGATTGCTCTCGGCAAAATAACTCGTGATTTATCAGAAATAGCATCTTTTGAAAAAAAGTTTTCTTCAGATACTTTCGAATACCAAATTTTTCAAAATGTAAAAAACCAAGTGGTTTTAAGATCAAACTGGAAAGCCGAAGACTATTTACAAAAAATATTTGAAGAAAAGTCTTATCACCCCGCTATGCCACTTGAGCTCAACACGTTTGCTGAGCATGACGTACGTGCAGGGCTTGACCTATTTATTAAGCCGGATAAACAAAAACAGTTGTTTGATGTTTTGTCTAAGCTGAGCTTTAGTAATATTTCAAATTGGTATAAAGAATTTGCTCACACATTTGCGAGTCTTAACTTTGATTTATTATGTAGAAGTTTGTCTTATCATCAATCGGATAGTTATTTAAGCCTAGTAAACGATAAAAGAGACTTAAAAAATGAAAATTGGTTTCATTTGGTTATTTGTAGCGTGCCTTCAGCTGATAAAGTTTTTGGAGATATCTTTAAGGGTGAAGATTATAAACATCTAGAGGCTACAGCTAAAGTTGAAGTCATTAATCAGTTTGTAAACTGGGCAATGGTGTATCGCTTAGATGAGAAAAAAATTAAACACTTTGAAAAGCAGACCGAGTCTTTGTTATTTGATGAAAAAGATATTCATGTGCAAACTCGACTTGTCAGAGCTCTAGCACAGCTGTCATTAAATAGCCCTAAAGTGAACTCTTTCATTAAGCAGAACTTATTTAAGAAAGAACTCATTTCGAGTTGCTTATTTTATTTAGAAAATTCTCCAAAATCAGAAAGTATAGATTTAATAGAGTCTTACCTTGAAAATGAACTGGTGAGTACACACTTTGCCGTGCAGATATTAAAATCAATTTCTTCACAGCATAGCCAAGTAGTAAAAAACAAAAAAATAGAAAGTTTCGTTGGCGAGGTTGCAAAAAACAATAATAACATCGAAGTACAGAAGAGTTTATTGCAGCTTTTAATCAAAAACCCATTTAGTAGTTTAAAAAACTACGTTGTTACTCATCTTAAAAGCGAAGATCCAGCAGTGCAGCTCAATTCGGTTATTGCTATTAAATCTTATTTTGATGAGAAAATGGCTGATGCTGTACAGCCGCTACTGCATTCTTCTGTAGACTCGGTTTCTGGTCGCGCACTCGATACGTTATTATCAATTCCAGGGCTTCGCGCTAAAAGATTGGTCTTTGATTATTTAATCGAAAAAATCGAAAAGCCTGAAGTGGTTGAACAAGTCTGCA
>JBEBIK010000331.1:0-2752 GCA_040080445.1 Pseudobdellovibrio sp. | reverse complement strand
GTCCAATTGTAATGATAGGTTTTGGCTCTATTGGCCGCGGCACTTTACCATTAATCGAAAGACATTTTAAATTTCAAAAAGATTTAATGGTGGTGATTGATCCAAGCGACCGTGATGAAAAGATTTTACAAAAACATGGCATTCGTTTTATGCACACAAGATTAACTCAAAAAAATTATACTGAGATTTTAACTCCACTTTTAAAGAGCGATTTAGGCCCGGGTTTTTGTGTTAACTTATCTGTGGACGTTTCATCAGTAGATGTAATGAAGCTTTGCCGTAACTTAGGTGCTTTTTATATTGATACAGTTGTGGAGCCTTGGGCGGGTTTTTACTTTGATGAATCAAAGGCGGCGAGCGAGCGTTCTAACTATGCACTTCGTGAAACACTATTAGCAGAAAAAGCTAAAAAAGAAGGTAACATCACGGCAGTTTCTTGTTGTGGTGCTAACCCTGGAATGGTTTCTTGGTTTGTAAAACAAGCTTTAGTAAACTTAGCCAATGATTTAAAAATCCCATACGAAACTCCAAAAAACCGCGGCGAGTGGGCTAAGCTCATGCAAACTGTTGGCGTAAAAGGAATTCACATTGCAGAACGCGATACCCAACGCGCAAAAAATCCAAAACCAATGAACAACTTTGTAAACACTTGGTCAGTAGAAGGTTTTGTTTGCGAAGGTATGCAGCCTGCAGAATTAGGTTGGGGAACTCATGAAAAATGGGCTCCAGATAATTTAAAAAAACACGATACAGGTTGCCAAGCCGCTGTGTATTTACAACAACCGGGTGCTAACACTCGCGTACGTTCTTGGTGTCCAACTCCAGGTGCACAATACGGTCGTTTAGTAACTCACAACGAATCTATTTCTATTGCTGATTATTTCACAGTAGGAAAGGGTGCCGAGGCTTCCTACAGACCAACTTGTCACTATGCTTACCACCCATGTAACGATGCGATTTTATCTTTAGACGAAATGTTTGGTCGTGCAGGTCAACGCCAGCCAGAACACCACATCCTTGATGAAAATGAAATCACAGACGGAGCCGATGAACTTGGAGTTTTACTTTATGGTCACGCTAAAAACGCTTACTGGTATGGTTCTCAATTAACAATTGAACAAACAAGAGAACTTGCTCCTTACCAAAACGCAACGGGCTTACAAGTAACATCAGCAGTTATTGCAGGTATGGCTTGGGCTTTAGAAAATCCAAATGCAGGAATTGTTGAAGCCGACGAAATGGATTTTAAGCGTTGCTTAGAATTTCAATTACCTTATTTGGGCCCAGTAAATGGTTTTTACACCGATTGGACTCCACTTACAGATCGTCCAGGATTTTTTCCTGAAGACATCGATAAAAACGACCCATGGCAGTTTAGAAATATTTTAGTTCGTTAAAATGTAAAATGTACGCCGTACCTTTTTCCCTTAGCAGGATAAAAGGTACGGCGTACATTTACTCCATATACTAGTTTTCTATATCAATCGAAGAGCTGAAAAGCTCTTCGGCTGCTTTTCCAACTTTTTCAGTATCTTTATAGGAGTAGCGCGAAATGAGTGCTGCTCCTATAAACGGTATCCAGCGAGAAATTCTCTCTCCTAGTAAGTTTCTTCCAATACGTAATCCTATTTTACCAAGCATGCCATCAAAAATTTTTTGAGAGCTACGCCTCACCACAAATCTTTCTCCTATGCGCACAACTAAATCTTCAGAAGCCGATTGACCAGCGCCAAATAAGCAATAAAGCAAAGTTTCTCGCGTGAGTAGATGGTGTTTATTATTGACCTGAGCAATGTCGGCCACAAGCCTCGCTTGAATCTTCCAAACGGCAACGATGTCGGGTAGTAGTGTTGCAGCCGCAAGTAGGCCTGCGGGTAGTGATAGAGCTCCTGAAAGAGCGGCGGATTTAAGTGATGCATTTCTGATAAGATCGTCAATATCAGCTTTTATTGTTTGAGTTCTGGGCTCTGGAATTTTCGTCAGAAGATCAATTAATATGTTATTTATTTTTTTGTAGTAGCTGGACTTCAACATAAGCTATATTATACTCATATAAATACACAGGAGATATATCTTTGAAAGTCATTCAAAAACAAATGCCAGCAGAAGCTCACAAATCTCACCATATAGGCTGGCTTCGTGCCGCCGTACTGGGTGCTAATGACGGAATTGTATCAACAGCAAGTCTTATTGTAGGTGTTGCGGCGGCACAAGCCTCACACGAAAATATGTTATTAACGGGTTTTGCGGGCCTTGTAGCTGGTGCTATGTCTATGGCGGCTGGCGAGTATGTTTCGGTAAGTTCTCAAGCCGATACTGAGAAAGCCGATTTAGAACGCGAACAACGAGAAATTAACTCTAATCCCGAATTTGAAAAAGCAGAGTTGGCGCAAATTTATATGGGCCGCGGATTAGATGCAGATTTAGCTTTTAAAGTTTCTGAGCAATTAATGGCACATGATGCCTTAGGCAGCCATGCTAGGGATGAGTTAGGAATTACTGAAATTTTAGCAGCTCGCCCGATTCAAGCAGCATTGGCCTCGGCAGGAGCTTTTGCTGTTGGTGCCGCATTGCCATTATTTATGTTGTGGATGTCGCCTACGTCAAATTTTATAAGTTTTGTTTCGATTAGCACTTTGGTTTTTTTAGTTTTACTTGGAATCATGGCGGCCTATATTGGCGGAGCTAATATTTGGAAAGGTGCTTTACGTGTGGCTTTTTGGGGAGCTTTAGCCATGCTGGTTACAGCAAC
>JBEBIK010000330.1:0-2758 GCA_040080445.1 Pseudobdellovibrio sp. | reverse complement strand
AACTAAAATCACGTCGCCGGATTTTTCAAATATAAGATCTATTTCGGCAATTTCGGTTTTAAGCCTTTGAAATTCTAAATTCCAATTTTTTGATTCTAGTAACTGAATTACACTTTGCTCAGCCCTAAAGCCTTTAACTGCGGATGTGTTCTTTAACTCCACCGAAGCTTTGCCTGTGCCAGATGCATGGGCCCACTTTTTGAATTTGTGTACGGTGATAGAGAGTTCCGTATCCTTTGTGTTTTTCAAAACCGTAATCCTTATACTCTAAGGCAAGCTTTTGCATAAATTGATCACGTGCCACCTTAGCCGCAATGGACGCTGCAGATATCACACTCACCCGCTGATCCCCTTTTATAATAGCTTGCTGACTGATTGATCCCATGTTCGGAACACAGTCACGGCCATCCACTAAAATAGTTCCGGATTTGATTTTAATTTTTTTATTTAAATCTCTGAGAGCTCGGTTCATGGCTACAAAGGTGGCTTGTAAAATATTGAGCTCATCAATTTCTTCGACTGATGACCAACCTATACTCACATAGTGATTTTTATGAATACTTAATGAGAGTTCTTCTCGGTGTTCAGAAGAAATGGCCTTTGAGTCTTTGTAGAGTTTTATATCTTTGTCGGATTTAAAAATGACTGCGGCCGCAACTACAGGACCGGCTAGGCAGCCGCGTCCTACTTCATCGACTCCTATTAATGGAGCCGTGAATTGTTTTAAATTTATTTTTTTGAATGTGGGCATGAAAGCCTAATAAAAAACTTAAGCTTTAGAATCAGGAGAAGCTAATTCAGACTCGATACGAGCAGCTTTACCATCTAAACCACGTAAGTAGTAAAGTTTAGCGCGGCGTACTTTACCGTGAGAAACTAACTCAATTGAATCGATAGCTGGAGAATTGAACGGGAAAGTTCTTTCAACGCCTACACCAGCAGAAATTTTACGAACTGTAAAAGTTTTGTGAGCGTGACCTTGAATTTTAGTTACAACACCTTTGTACAACTGAACGCGTTCTTTTTCGCCTTCGATTACTTTTACGTAAACGTTTACAGTGTCACCAGCATTGAAAGCTGCGATTTTAGTATTAGTGTTTTTCTTAGCAGTAACGCGAGTAACTAGGTTAGTTTCTTTACCAGTAAAGCTAGATGCTGATGATTTTTTAGTTTTAGCTTTTGCTGTCTTAGTTGTCTTAGCTGTTTTTGCCGCTTCTTTTTTTGCCATGTTAAATCCCTAACCTTATTAAATAATTACTTTTTCGCTCTTTAAAGAGAATATGAATTATCATGACCCGAGTAGTCGGTCAAGACAGATACTCACAGCAGACCTCACACTTAAGTGACGATAATCATCTGCCGAGTTTCCCTTAATAGGCTCCAAAATAGCGTCGCAGCTATCTATGAAATCCCGCGTCAACCCGAATCCTGTGCCAAAAAGTAAGATATAGGGCTGATCTTCTGTCTCTAAAGCGGTTTTAAAGCTTTTAAAGCTGTGCTTCAGCTGCCCTTCGGTTGTTTTTGCACTTGTCACCACAAGCTTAGCATTTTCAAAACCCCAGTCTTTGAGGGCTGCAGGGATATTTTCCGCAGTTCTTAGATCTCGAAGTGCAGTTTTTCTCATGGGGTTAAATTTAGACCCCTCGCCCACATTCCAGTGCGAAAGCACCCGTTCAACAAACATCAGTTGTTCGCGAATTGGATGAATAATGTAATAGCGATCGACCCCGTATACGCGACAAGCTCTGGCTATATCATGAATATCAAAATTGGTCACATTTGTGGCTACTAAATCACCAACGCGGTCTTTAGTAGGATAATGCATAAGTGCTACGGCTAAAGGAGCTTTGCGTTTCATTTTTTTGAGTCCTTTAACAGATCTGGTCTTTTTTCAGTAGTTACTTTTAAAGCCATTTCTTTTTTCCACTCAGCTATTTTTTGGTGATTACCTGAGAGCAATACGTCTGGAACTTTTTTTTCGTTCCAAATCTGAGGTTTTGTATACTGCGGTGCTTCGAGCAAATCATCTTTAAATGAATCTTCACGTGCCGACTCGATTTTTCCTAATACACCCGGAATAAATCTCGATACCGCTTCAATTAAAATCAAGGCTGGGAGTTCTCCTCCCGAAAGTACATAATTACCAATTGAGATTTCTTGGCCCACATACTCCTCGATGAATCTCTGATCAATACCTGCGTATCTGCCGCAAATTAAAATCAATTCGTCGAACTCATTTTGCTCTGCAAATTTTTTAACTGTGGTTTGTTCAAGAAGTTTTCCCTGTGGGGTAAAATAAATAACTAGCTGTTTTACATTTTTATTCAGTACTGACAATAGTGCACTCTCGAGAATATCAGCACGCATAAGCATACCGTCGCCCCCGCCAAATGGCGTTTCGTCGACCGACTTGTAGGCGTTATCTGAAAAGCCTCTAAGGTTAATAAGTTCTACAGCTAGTAAATTTTTACCAATGGCTTTAGCAATAATCGCGTCCCCAAGATAATTCTGAACAAGGTCTGGAAAGAGACTGATAATTTTAATTTTAAGCATCGTCTGGTGTTCCGATGGCATCGTTAATTTCTAGTAGTCCCTCAGGAAGATGAGTCTTGATAACTTTATTTTTAAAATCGACGTGTAAAACAAATTGTTTAACAAATGGAATTTCAAATTCTTTAGAGCCCGAACTTACTAATAGAAGATCTTGAGGGCCATTACTTGAAAAACCGCGAATAGTGCCGATTTCACCACTGACTTG
>JBEBIK010000329.1:0-2773 GCA_040080445.1 Pseudobdellovibrio sp. | reverse complement strand
ATTTAGAAAATCGTTTAATTTCAATCATCTGGGTTTTGTTGATTTTATCAAAAGAGGCTACTTTTTCAGCCATCATGTTCTGCGCGTTTTCGCTGGCGACATATTGTTTTTCGAGAGTTTCGTTTTTCTCGATCAGAATTTGATTTTTTTCGTGATAATTTTGTGCTTCAAAGAATAATTTATTTTTTTCTTCGATTAACTTATTATTCTCAGTTTCAAATAATAAAAGTCTGCGGTAGTTAAGCTTGAGTTTGTTTTGTAACTCTTCGTTTTCTTTGTGGAGTTCGTTTAAGATAATAGAATTAGGAACAGTCGTATTAATTTCAGATGTTGTGTTGTTGCGCATACGATTATTAGCAAAACTATCGGCATCTAAAATCTCTAAATCCTTAATTTCAAAATCCATAACTTCCTCCTGAAGTACGTTAAACCCTAAGTTTAGGTATAACTCGTAAGTCTAGTTTGCCATAAAATGGTCTAGCTTGAATCATTCTGAAACAAAACTAGACCTTCACCTAGGTTGAGAATATATAAAATTTACCGATAAGTATGTATGGGCCAAGCAGCATTAAAGCAGACTGTGAACAAATCTAATGACATCGATGTCTCCGATCTTGGTAGGCCCGATACATTGAGATATAACATTCTGACTATGGTGATCAACGAAGAGTATGATCGCGCCATACGTGCTTTAAAAGAGTTTATCGAAACCGACTCTGACTATCCAAACTTCAGAATGCGTATTGAAAGATATTCAATGCATTCTATTGATCTTATTTACGCCATTCGTACTAAACGTAATTTTCCAGGTTTAAGTGCTTTAACTCGCACAAAGCAACAAGAACTTAAAGATAAATTCCGTGAGCATTTTAAAGAGCTCAGATTTATTATGAAAAAAATTGAAGACTGCCTCGAAGAGTTAAGACTTAATGATGTAAGATCTACGAATATAGTAGTTAAGTCGTTTTGGTTTTCTTTGCTAGTTGTCTTTGCCTCGGGCTTCTTTTTGGAAGTGATACGAGGCTTGGGCTATACCGTTGAGATTGTATTTAATGAATTTCTTGAAAAAGGCTTTAACCTGCTTTTTGACAAATTCTTCTAAGTATCTGTAGTTAAAGCGTTAAATTAATTTTTAGTAGCTTGTCTGAGCACTTCTAAAATGTGAGCTCTTGGTAGCGATCTTCCATTTAGGTAGATAGCAGGAGTGCCTTCAACTTTAGCCATTGCACCTTCTTCGGTACTCTTTTTAATTTCAGCAAAAGTCTCAGCGGAGTCTGCACATTCACCCAATTGCTTAGAGTCCAAACCCAAGTCCTTTTCAATTTGCGGTAATACTGATTTAGCATCGGCAACGCTCAAGAGTTCTTCTTGTTTTGCAAAAATCCAGTGGTGCATTTCCCAACCTTTTTTTGCTATCTTTTCGGCACAAAGAGCAAAACCTGCAAGAGTACATCTTGAACCATCACCTTTATGAGTCGCATTCGCGTTGCAAGAGCCGTCAAGAGGGTAAGGTTTGTAGATAAATAAAACATCTTTACGGCCCTTTAAGAAAATATCGATAGTTTCTGAGGCGTGTTTACAGTGCGAGCATTTGAAGTCTGCAAACTCAACTAATGTGTACTTAGGGCCTTCAATGTTGTTTGAAAGACCCACGCTGTTATTAAATGAGTATTCAGGGCTAGACTTCCACTGTGCAATCCAGCTTGGAATGTACTTATTAAGTTCATCTAGGCCGTAGCTTTTTTCGATCATTCCAGAAACCATCCAAGACAGAGCTGGAACAAAAGCTAAGGCAATCACATGCGACTTGTATTCGCCGAAGTAGTTTTTGAAATCGAGTTTATCTTTGGACTGAACGAGGCTCCAGCCCAAAAAGAGATTTAGAATAGCAAAAACATAGGTGGCTGTGCAAAACGGGCAAAGAACTCTCACAACAAAAAAGGAAAGAACACCGAAAACGACCGATGTGACAACTGCGAGAATCAGCATTCCTCGTACAGAGGTGCGCAAGTATGCCGAGGCTTCGATGAAGCCCATTTGATAAAAACCTACAAAGCAAAGAAGTATAAAGCTGAAGACCGCGCCAAATACAGCTACCGGAATTCCCGCAACTTCAGCATATGTGCTAGTGGCTGCAGCATCGCAGTTAATGGTGCTGCTAATTGCGCAAATGGAGTCGCCACCTAGACCTACTTTGATTGCGTAGTGGTGAATTGTTAAATAAGTAAACAAACCAATAGTTATGAGTAGGCTTATAATTAGAAGATTCGATTTTTTTGTCATGAGTGTATGATTTTATTATTCATGTTCAAAATCAACCATTGTTTTAATAAAAGTCGTAATTAATAATAAAGCGATATGGATTCGACGCGTCTGGTTCAAATTCGAAAAGACTTTTATCTCAATATTAAAAAGAGAGTGGAGTCTATTCTTGGTCAAGAAACCAAGGAGCTTAAAAGCTACCGCGACACCTATGACAAAGAACTCAGCAAATTACCATGGCAGGCGGTCGATAAACGTCATCTTTTTTCTCGCCTTAAGGCCGCCGATATTGTTTTAGTGGGAGACTTTCACGCACAAAAGCAATCCACTCGTGGCTTTTTAAGAGTTATTCGCAAAATAAAAACACCCTTTGTAATTGCACTTGAGTGCTTAAACACTGGGGACCAACCAGCCATCGATTTATTCTTATCAGGCCAAATCAGCGAAAAAGATTTTTTGACAAAAGTAGCTTGGAAAAAGAACTGGGGTTTTCCGTGGGAAAACTACAAGC
>JBEBIK010000328.1:0-2789 GCA_040080445.1 Pseudobdellovibrio sp. | reverse complement strand
GCGGTGATCGCGGCTTAAACCTTGTTTGAGCATTTCAATATCGGCGCCAGTTTTTTCGCACATTCTTGAAAATTCATTTATTAAAGAAATTCTTGCCGCTAAAAAAATGTTCGATGCGTATTTGGTCATTTCAGCAGTTACGCTATTCATTTGGATAAAAACATTTTCGGTCAAATTAAATTCTTTATATATATTTTTGAAAAGCTCTAGATCTTGTTGAAAATCTGAGCCAATAATAATGCGGTCGGGGTGTAGGCAATCGTAAATAGCAGAACCTTCTCTTAAAAACTCAGGACTCGAGATAAAATTATGCTTTGGATAAAGAGCACTAAGCTTTTTATTTGTGTTCGGCGCTACTGTCGATTTGATAATAACAGTTTTAGGATCAGAAGCTTTGTCGTTGATTTCTTGAATGCAGCCTTCAAAAGCCTTCAAATCAATGCTTCCATCGGCTAAATTAGGTGTGCCAACCGCGATAAAAATAATTTTAGTTTCTGAAATAACTTCAGAGAGTTTGTGTGAAAAGCTGATATTTCCTTCAGAAACTGATTTTTTGAGAAGACTAGCGAGCTCTGGCTCATAGAGATAACTCTCTGACTTCTGTAATTGATCTATCTTTTTTTGATCAATATCTGTGCAATACACACGGTGCCCTTTGTTTGCGAAACAAAGAGCGGTAATAAGTCCTATATTTCCAGCACCGACCACGATTAACTTCATAAATTTTGACAAATTCCTCTTGGTGTTTATGTTGTCTTTCAGACTCAGTATTGGCATTAAAAAAAATCAAAAATGTCGTATTGCATTATTGAAACTAGAGCCTCTGAAGTTTATGTTTATGAATTGTAATTTGTAGAAAATTTCAAATAGGAGAGTCATTTGAAAAAAGCCTTAATCACTGGAGTTACCGGACAAGACGGTGCCTATTTAGCAGAGTTTTTATTGTCAAAGAATTACGAAGTTCACGGAATTAAGCGCCGAACCTCTTTATTCAATACAGATCGTATTGATCACTTGTTTGATGATCCTAAAATTTCTGGAACAAGATTCGTACTTCACCATGGTGATATGACAGATTCGTCTTCGCTTCTTCGTACAACCCGATGAAATTTACAATTTAGCGGCTCAAAGTCACGTGGCAGTTTCTTTTGAAGAGCCAGAATACACAGCTAACAGCGATGGTTTAGGTGCTCTAAGAATTTTAGAAGCCATTCGTATTTTAGGATTAGAAAAAAAGACGAAATACTATCAGGCTTCAACTTCAGAGCTCTATGGTTTAGTTCAAGAAATTCCACAAAAAGAAACAACACCATTTTATCCGCGTAGCCCCTATGCAGTTGCTAAATTGTATGCGTATTGGATTACAGTTAATTACCGTGAAGCTTATGGAATTTATGCTTGTAACGGAATTTTATTCAATCATGAGAGCCCACTACGTGGAGAAACATTCGTAACTCGCAAAATTACCAGAGCGCTCGCACGTATTAAATTAGGGACTCAAGAAAGCCTTTTCTTAGGAAACTTAGATGCTAAGCGCGACTGGGGTCATGCAAAAGATTACGTTATTATGCAGTGGATGATGTTGCAGCAAGAAAAGCCTGAAGATTTCGTAATTGCTACCAATGAACAACGTAGCGTACGCGACTTTGTTAATATCGCAGCTGAAGAGCTCGGTATTAAAATGACTTGGAAGGGTACGGGCATAGACGAAAAAGGCTACGATCAAAATGGCAAGTGCATTGTATCTGTAGATGCTAAGTACTTCCGTCCTGCAGAAGTTGAGACCTTGTTAGGTGACGCAACTAAAGCAAAAGAAAAATTAGGTTGGACTCCAAAGATCACTTTTGCTGAGTTAGTTAAAGAAATGGTTAAAACAGACTATATCGTAGCCGAAAATGAAATTAAAAATGGCTTAAATAGAAAAATTGCGAGACTAGATTTGTGAAAATACTGTTAACAGGTGCTGGCGGAATGGTCGGGCAAAATATTGTTGAAGATGACAGATTTAAAAAGTTTGAAATCTTTGCACCGTCACGTACAACACTAAATCTTTTTAGTTACCAAGATACATTGAGCTATCTCCAAAAAGTTAAACCTGATTTTGTTATTCATTGTGCGGGTCGTGTTGGTGGGATTCAAGCCAATATGGCTAATCCTGTGGCTTTCTTATTAGAAAATCTCGATATCAATCGCAACTTAATAGCGGCAGCGAGAGAAGCCGAAGTTAAAAAATTAATTAATATGGGCAGCTCATGTATGTATCCGAGGGATGCTACTGTGGCTCTTGATGAAGAATTAGTTTTAAAAGGCGAGCTAGAGCCAACAAACGAAGGTTATGCTATTGCCAAAATAGCAGCTCAAAGACTTTGTGTTTACATCAACCGTGAAAACCCTGAGTACAAATATAAAACTTTAATTCCATGTAATTTATATGGACGTCACGATAAATTCAGCCCACAGCACTCGCATATGGTACCAGCAGTTATTCGTAAACTTCACGAAGCTAAAGTAAATAATGCTAGTGAAGTGGATATTTGGGGTGACGGAACGGCAAGACGTGAATTTATGTACTGTGGCGATCTTGTTGATTGTATTTGCCAAGGTATTAATGATTTTGAAG
The DNA here is from genome assembly GCA_040080445.1 of Pseudobdellovibrio sp. GTDB lineage: Bacteria > Bdellovibrionota > Bdellovibrionia > Bdellovibrionales > Bdellovibrionaceae > Pseudobdellovibrio. The sequence continues at coordinate 169 of JBEBIK010000328.1, read as the reverse complement.
CTATGCCGGACTTAATGAATGTTGGGCTCGGTATTGATTATACTGTAAATGAATATTATCAAGCAGCAGCAGACGTAGTCGGTTACAAAGGAACTTTTAAACACGATTTAAGTAAACCTGTAGGAATGAAACAGAAGTTGACTTCGATTAAGCTGTCTCTTATACACAT
>JBEBIK010000327.1:0-2789 GCA_040080445.1 Pseudobdellovibrio sp. | reverse complement strand
ACATCTAGATCTTATAAGTGACTATAAAACTAAAATTATTTTTACTTTTTCAAACGTTTCTGGCTGCGCTATTGAAGCCATGGCCCGACGTAAAACCCAAGATGTAGTTGCGCTTATCTGCGACAGCGGCCCTGGCGCCAGTTTCATGTACTCGTCTTACAAGCTCATTGAGCAACAAATGGGTGTTAAGTTTTTACCTTTTAAAATTTTAGGAACTCCACTTGTAATGCTGGGCTGGAGCAAAGAATTTCACACCGACATTCCTTTGCATTTACAGAAGCTGCCCAATGGTTTTCCGGTTTTAAGCATTCGCGGCTGGAAAGACAAATTAATATCTCCTGCACATATCGATCAGATATTCGAGCCAGCAAAAAATATTCACTGGAGAAAGCTAGCCCTACCAGAAGCAGGTCATCTTACGGGCTTAAGAGATTTCCCAAGCGATTACCGCTCGGGTTTAGAAGATTTTTTAAAAAATATTTAATTAGCTAAACGCATTAAATAGCTGCATCTGTAACGCGTCCCAGATTTAAGCTGCTGAACATTTTGATACGCCGAAGTTGTTTTTTCAATAATATTTGCTTTGTACTTACCTGCCTCTATAGCCTTTTTCATATCTTCGCTCATATGATCATGAGCAAATTTCTTAGCTTCAGCCGAAAGTTTTTTCATATAAACATATCCATAGACTAACGGTGTAGCTTGTAAAACATACTTCAAGTGTTTTACCATCCAAAGCGCCTTGCTTTTGAGGTTGAAACTAACCATTTGTGCTTTATCGCGAGAAGACATCTCAGAGTCAGGTAAAAGAGATTCAGCAGCTTTTTCAGCTAACTCTTTCCATCTTTCAACAACTTCAACTGTTTTTGGATCAGTCTGTTGTTTAAACATAATAATACTTTTAAAGTTTTGCATAGCAGCTACAAGCTTAGCAAATTTAGATCCACCACCCATTACCCAGTTAACGCCGAAGTTTTTGTGAATGAATCTTCTGTAGGCTTCATCTTTATAGTATTTTTCAAAGCTGCGATTATCGTACTCACCTTCAAACTGATGTTTAATATAGTCTGTTTTTTCACGAGGGATAAAATCTTTAGTTAAGTGATTGGCCATTTCGTCAGCTAATTTTAGTTGGGCCAACTCTTTGGCGCGCGCTTTGATAAAGTCTTCAGACATGATATCAGCACCGGCAGAGTCGCCCAAGCCAGAAAGAAGTTTCAGTTGTTCTTGAGCTAATTTTTCTTCCATACTTTTGCGAGCTTGACCAGTTAATTTTTGAATATGTCGCTCAGTAAAATCTAATTGTCTTAATCTCGCCTCATATCGTGTTACTTCCATATTATAACGTCTTAAGAAAGATTCTTCAGTTTGCCCCTCTATTAACTTAGATAAGTTAAAAATGTCTTTACCGCTCATCGTTTTTAAAAACTCACTATGAGCATTTTTGATTAAGGTCTGCATAATTACTTGAGTCGTATCAAATGAAGGATTACGAATCAATTCTTGCGAAAATAGATCATCAAAGCTTACATCGGCATTAATTTTTCCTTGTTTTAAAAATGTGTCGTAAATTCTTTCTAAAGCCAATTTTTTATATTCATATTTTTTATAAATGTTTTCGCGATAAATTGATTGTAAATCAGTATCGACTAAAACAATTGTACTAATCATTGTCGCTAAATCTACATTGTTTTGCTTAAAATCCTGAGCTGTTAATTTTCTTTGTATGTAGGTGTTATCTACATGCTTATTTAAATAATCTATTGCACCCTTGTCGTCTAAGTAATCAGCTGGCAATACATCTCTAAGTGCCACATAGCTCGATAGCATTTCACGAATCATGTCTTCATATTTTTTAGCTTCTAAAAACGCACGGTCAGGACTATGTCCATCTGGTGCATGTCCTAACATATTAGAAAATCCAGCATGACCGAATGTATCCATTTTAGTGTGAGTTCCAGCAGAAAATAACTGTAAATCTCCCTGAACTAAGCCGTGATATAAAAATACAGACCCAAGTGCGTGGTTACGTTCAGCTAAAGCTAGCTTAGCTTTAAACATTCGGGCAATTATACCTACGCCGCCATGGCTTGATGTTTCAACCTTGGCTGCATCACCATGAAAATGATAAAGTTGACGCTGTGAAGACAATAACATCGCAGATGTCATAGCCGTTTCGTCTATATATTGATTTCCTATTGATAAATATTTAGCAACAGCATCGCTTAATCCAGCAGCTCTGGCTAATACATAAGATACCCTTAAATGTGAATCGCTTTCGTAGGCATGGGCTGTCCATACAGTGGTCAGTACACTCAAAATTGTTAACACTATTCTCATAATGCAACCTCTCTATTGGCTATTACTCATAATAGAGAGTTATTGCACCTATTAAGCCAACTACTGGTTTAAATAGGCCGCTAATGCTATTAAAACTTTTTCACGCGGGTACGGATTCAATCTGCCGTCTTTCATTTTATTAACGACTTGTAATGAGACACCCCAGTGGTGGGTTTGTAGCAATCCTAGCGTTTTAATATTTAAGCCTGCATTTTGAGGATTTAAATGAGCAATCACATTTGGTAAAAATAAACTCTGGTGTACGGCCACTTGCGAATCGTTCAACTGAACTCCAGTTAATTTTTCGTAAGCACGTTTATTTTCAAGTAAACTTTTGTCGTCTAGAGAGTCGCTGTAACCTTCACGCGATTCAAATATACTTTTTTCTGCGTCACTTTTATCTGGATCTACCATTGCTGCTGCCAAAGATAGATACTGAATATTTTTAG
>JBEBIK010000326.1:0-2790 GCA_040080445.1 Pseudobdellovibrio sp. | reverse complement strand
CTACGAAAAACACCTTATCAGTGGCTACAAATCTTCCTTCCGAGGCCCACTGTTTATTAATGACGAAGGCTACAAGTCTCCAGAAAAAGAATTACTCAGCAGTATAGAAGCTTTTTTTTCTGATTCCACTGAGCTGACTAAAAAATACGCTCGCCACCCGCAATGCCAATTTTTAGCACGTCGAACTTGGTTTATAAAAAAGTTAAATATTAATTCTGAAGACATTTTACCCTGCGAAGAACGCATGGCTTGGAAAATGCAATTAGGTGCGACCGAAGCGTCTCTTATTTTTGCTTCTTCTGATTTTGGCAATCCAGCTTCGAGCTTTGGTCATACTTTTTTAAAATTAATTAATCCTACCAATGCAAAAAATAAAGATCTCATCGACTACGGCGTTAACTACGCCGCAGATGCTGACGAGAGCGAAGGTCTTTTTTATGCTATTAAAGGCATGTTTGGCCTTTATGGCGGCAGATACACTATGCTTCCTTATCATCAAAAAATACGCGAATATATTAACTTAGAAGGTCGCGATATTTGGGAATACCCGCTAGCGCTTACCTCTGAAGAAGTTGATGAGCTGGTAAATCATTTGCTTGAAATGGATAATTCCACTTCACCTTATTATTTTTTTTCAGACAATTGCTCTTATCAAATTCTGGCGGCATTAGATGCCATTAGACCTTCACTTAATTTAAGTTCAAAATACAGATTCAAGTGGTGGGTTATTCCGGTTGATACGGTTAAGGTTATTAAGCGAAACTCAGATTTGATTGATACAAAAAAATATAAAATTTCACTTAAGAATGACTATCTTGATAGCTATAGCAAACTAGGTCTACTGCAGAAAAAAGCTCTCGATGTTGCTGTTGAAAAATTTACTATACCTGATGACTACGAGCTCAGTAATGTTGAAAAAGCCGAGGTTTACGAAACAGCTAATAAATATTTAGCAGTTAAAGCCTACCGCACCCAAACAGACTTAGACGAAGATAAATATAAATTATCAACTGCAAGGGCAGCGCTCGGCCAGATCACAATTGATAAATCTACTGTACACAGTGTTTCGCCTGAACAAAGCCATGACTCTTCAGCAATTTATTTTGGACTAGGGCAAACTCATGTTTCAGACTATGTCAGTTTTAAGTTTCGCCCAGCCTATCACGACCTCGATCAGAATGACGGGGGATCTGTTCCTTTCAGTCAAAATAATATTGCTACTTCAGAATTCAGATATTATTCAGAAACCAAAAAATTCACATTGGAACGATTTACTTTTATTAACTTAATTAATACCAACCCAGTAACTCCCTTAGATAAAAATATTTCCTGGAAAGTGCGGGTAGACCTACTTGATCAGTGGCGCCCGGATGCAGAATTCGGCGGAGGCATGAGCTTTGATGTGGGATTAGGCAATAGTCGCATAGCTTCTTATTTAACAGGACGCTACTATAAAGGTTTGGACCACATTTACCAAGTCGGTCCAGAAATCTTATTTGTTTCTAAGCCAACTAACGAATTCGGATTTTCGTTAAACCTTACTTATTTTGTAGTGGATAAACAAATACGGTATCTTAGATTTAATGCAAAAATTAATTATCAAATTTACAATAATATCGATTTACAATTAAAGGCTAGCGATCTTAGGGATTACCAGTTTAATTTTGTAAAAAATTTCATTTTCTAAGCGCAATTAAATTTCTTAGCAAACGTATTAATTCCAAAACTCCAACCGACAATACAAGTAAAAGTAATAATGCCAAATTTGCTTTTTCAATTAAAAATATATGAAACAGCATTACAAATCCTGCAATATAAACCAAACGATGAAGCTTTTTCCAGTTGCGCTTTAATAGCCTAGTTGAAATATCATTTGAAGTGATTGTTAGAACTAAAAGTATGAGTGCCGCAATAGATCCAGCTATCAAATAGTTTTTCGTAACGATTTGTTCCCAGCCCTTTGGTAAAAAACTTTCTTTGGCTAAATATGTTGTAAAATGCTGAATAACATAAAGCCCAGTGGCAATACCTATTGATCTTCTCTCTAAATATAAAAATCTGTAGTACTTTATATCCAGCCACTTAAGTTCGTGCACGGCTCCAATAAGTAAATTAATTAATAGGAGGATTAAAACCACATAGCCCGATTGGGTGTTGATTTTGACTAATGGCTCAATGCCTAGCCAGCCCTGAAATACACCGACCACCCAATATAAAAACGGTAATACGAGTGATAATTTGATCGTCCAGCTCAATAACTTTGTAAGTGTCACTTGACGTCACCCCCAGTATCATTAATTCTAGAGGCAATCTTTATGTTGATCAAAACAAAAAAAGACTGGAAAATTCCCGAAAATAAAATCACCGACGAATGGGTTTACTTAAACCGCCGCCAATTGTTACAAATTGGCGGAGCTTCTGTACTTATGTCGACATTATTTAACGATTGGAGCTGGGCTAAGTCGCTCCAATACAAAAACAACGCTGCATTTAAAGTTGAAGACAAAGACCGAGAAATCACAAAAGAAAATTTAGCAACGGGCTATAATAATTTTTATGAATTTTCGTTAGACAAAGATAATGTTAAGAATAAAGTTGAAAAATGGAACTTAACAACTCCTTGGAAAATTGAAGTTTCAGGATTAAAAGAAAAAACGAAAACTTTTGATGTCGATGAATTAGTTAAGCTAGCTGGCGGACTTGAAGAAAGAGTTTATCGCTTTAGATGCGTAGAAACTTGGTCGATGGTGGTTCCGTGGGTTGGCTTTCCGTTAGCTAATATATTAATAA
>JBEBIK010000028.1:0-12112 GCA_040080445.1 Pseudobdellovibrio sp. | reverse complement strand
GCCTAATGATTATTATTTTTTTCGGGGCTGCATGTAAAAATACAGAACTAAAGATTATTAGAAAATAACAAACAATATTCCTATACATATTTGCCAGTATTAATTCTCTTTAAAACAACCTCACACCAAAGTTTGTCTTCATTTGAAAGAGCTGCAAAATGTTTTTCAATTTGAATTAATGACCTGAGCGGCTGATTCATTGCTATTTCAACACCAGCTATAGCTTCATAAGCAAAGAAAAACTCAAGAGAAGGGGCTTTGTTTTCTTCGCAAATTGTTAAACATAAATTGGCGTGTTTAATACTACTTATTAAATCACGAGCTTTTAAATAACTTTGCGCTAAACGATATTCAGCTCTTTCTACTTCTAACCAAGTTCCAAAAATTTCCCAGTATTTTCTGGCTACATGAGCTGCTAGTAACATCAACTCAACTTCTTCTGACGAACGCACTGTTTTTTCTTCAAGAGTTGAAGCTATAACATTTCCTGATACAGCTAAAGATCTGTTAGCTGGGTCTTTGGCATCAAGCACACTAGCCAAGCTCACCGCTTTATTAAGAGCTGTTTGAGATTCTAAGATTTTATCTAAACCTTGAAAACAACTAGCTGCTGTGGACACAATGCGAACTTTTTCAGAATCACTAAAACCAGATAAATCCAAATTAGCACTATCAACATAACTTAAAATTGTTTTTGAAATTTTTATATTTAAAAAAGTATCAGCATTATTAAATTCGAGACTTTCTAGTTGCTGCAAAATAGATATACCTTCGCTTGTTTTTCCAAGATGCACACCCATCACATGAGTTACTAAATTCGTAAACTGTGTGATTTGTGGAGCTGTGTTTATAAACTTAATACCTTCGGGAAATGTGGATGCGACCTTAAGGCTATCGTCTCCGTGTTCATCCCATGATTTATTAAAATACGTATTAAAGTCCATTTGTACCCATTACTATTTTTTTGGCTTGATGAGTGCTCCACCAAGAGTTGGCTATTAATAAAAAACCCGCCACCCAAATAAAGATAAAACCTTTTAGTTCAAGTAACGAAATAGGTTCAGAAAATATTAAAACACCAGATAAAAATTGAATGGTAGGTGCTAAAAACTGAAAAAAGCCCATTAAATAATAAGGAATTCTCTGCGTCGCTTCGGCAAAAAATATCAACGGTAAGCCTGTTATAACACCAGAGCCTACCAAAAACAAAACAGACTGATTGATGTTCGAATTCGTTACCCAATCGGTAGGTTGAGAGAATAAAAATAATAAGGCCATAGGCACTATGATCATCGATTCAAACTGATTTGATTTAAGTCCTGATACAGGGTTGAGCTTTTTTAATAAACCATAAAGCGAAAAGCTCACAGCCAAAAATAAAGCAATGTAAGGAATATGCCCCTGATCTAAAGAAATAATCAATACACCTATGGCTGCTAAAAATGAGGCCACAATTTGATATTTTGACAATTTTTCTTTTAAAAAAAATACACCAATCAAAATATTAACCAAAGGGTTAATAAAATAGCCCAAACTACTTTCAACAATTTGATTTGAATTAACCGCATAAATATAGACCAGCCAATTACCCATTAATAAGACCGAAGCCAAACTCAGATTAATAATGGTTTTTTTGTTTTCAGGTTTAAAAAATGTAAATCTTCGCTCTTTATATAATAGAATTAGCGTATAAAAAACAAAAGCCCACAGCACCCTGTGACTTAAAATTTGCATTAACGGAACATGTTTTAAAAATTTCCAGTATATCGGAAAAAAGCCCCAGCCCAAATAGGCTAAACAGGCATATATCATTCCCAGTCTGTGCTGTGGATGTTTTATCATCTGCTTTTAAGCGCAGAGATCAATTTATCGTAAATACCGTCAAAGCCACCATTGCTCATTATAAGCACTAAGTCGCCTTTTTGAGTTCTTTGCTTAAGGTCCGCAACAATCTGATCGGCACTTTGAAACAACTTAGCTGATTTTCCAAGCTTTACTAAGTCATCAATGAGTTCATCAGAAGAAAATCTATCTTCGTCAGAAATTTTTCCTTGGTCAAAGGCCTGAGCAATTAATATTTCATGACCTTCGCTAAAGGCTTCGACGTAATCTTTTTGAAATACTTTACGACGAGAGGTTGCTGACCGTGGTTCAAATACCGAAAAGACTTTTCGATTTTTATATTTGTTCTGAATAGCCTTAACTGTTTCTTTAACCGCCGTTGGATGGTGAGCAAAATCTTCAATTAACAGAACACCTGAAAACTCACCCAGTATCTCTTGGCGGCGCTTAACGCCTTCAAAACTCTTAAGAGCCTTTTGAACCAATTGCATATCCATATTTTGAATATGTGCCTGTGCTACAACCGCTGTAGCATTTAATATATTATAACGACCCACCATTGGTGTTGCAAATTCTGCTATTAAGCTTTTATTTAAATAAACTGCAAATGTTGTTTCAACTTCTGTTTCAGATAGAATTATAACTAAATACTCATTATTATCTTTAAAACCATAAGAGAATTTTTTTGCTATATCACAAGTGTCAGCAATAGACTTAACGTTAACATCATCTCCCCAATACACTAAAGAACCATTTTGCGGGATTAACTTCATCAATTTAAAAAAAGCGGCTTTAACTGCATCAAAATCTTTATAGATATCAGCGTGGTCAAACTCAACTGATGTTAAAATAACGTTTTTAGGTTTGTAATGAATAAACTTAGGAACTTTATCAAAATATGCAGTGTCGTACTCATCGCCTTCGATAACGAAAGTATTTGCTGCTGGATTTCTAAAACTCTGAGAAAAGTTTTTTGGAATTCCACCGATTAAGAACCCAGGCTTTAAGCCACAGTTCTCTGTGACCCATGACATTAAAGAAGTTGTTGTTGTTTTTCCGTGTGTACCAGAAATTACAAAAGAGTCTCGGTCTTCAATAATCACTTCGCCCATAGCTTGCGGAAGAGAACAATAAGGCAAATCTAATTTAACCATCTCTTGGGCTTCTTCATTACTGGCTGAAATTACATTACCCACAATGACGAAATCTGGATTTGGGTGCAAATTTTCTTTTTTATAAGGCTTGGCGATTTGAATTCCAAGGCTTTCAAGTTGCGTCGACATTGGCGGATAAGGGTTTAAATCGCTCCCCGTTACCTTGTAGCCACGATCTTTTAAAAGACCAGCTAATGAAGCCATAGCCGTTCCGCAGATACCCATGAGGTGAACATGACTCCCTGATTTTAAATTCTTAATAGAAACTTGAGGCATTAAATAGTCCTTTTTAATGATTCATAAATCCAACTGTGAATTTGCGGTCTAAGACTAACAAAAGCACGATTTTCGCGGCCGTAATGAACGCGATTACTTAAGATCAATACTAATAAGTCATTACGTGGATCATACCAGAAAGAAGTTCCAGTAAAACCAGTGTGACCAATGGATAAAACTGAAAAATGTGGACCACAACTAGCGGTTTCAGGCGAAGGCATCATGTAACCTAAAGCCCAATCACCGACTTCAGTTGGAATCGCGCGAGTGGCAAACAATTGAGCTGTCTTTTGACGAACACTATATCTCGCAATTCCTTGCAATTGAGATCTTACATTTAAACCGAAAGCTGAAGCATCTTCAATGCTACCAAAAAGCCCAGAGTGAGTTGAGATACCACCAAAGCTCCATGTGTTTTCGTCATGAACTTCGGCCCGCATAATGCGTTTACGCCATTTGCAATCTTCAGTGGGAGCAAAATGTTCACGCGGAACTTCTGTTTTATTTTCTAAGTGAAAATCTAAAGTTGTTGTTGGGTAATGTTTATCTTTAAGTTCTAGCCAAATCTGGTAAATATCTTTTTCGTAAAGTTTTTCTAAAATAAAGCCTACAACGATAATGCCTAAATCTGAATAAACAGCTTTACCTGTTTTATTTAATTTTGAATTATTAATTTGCTGGTAAATCCAAGATCTTTTTTCTTGCCAAGAAAGATCTAACTGAATGCTTTGATATAAAGGAAGCCACCACTCTAAGCCCGATGTGTGAGTGAGTAATTCTTTAATTAAAATATCGTGGTTAAAGTCAGGAAGAATATCTTTAACTTTTGTGTCTAAATTCCACATGCCACGATCAAAGGCCTCCATAATAGCTTGCTGAGTAAAAATAACTTTAGTTAGCGAAGCAAAATCATAATACGGATAAGTATTGCCAACGCTAATATCACAAACCATGCGACCCATATGATAAGCTCTTGCCGACACTCCAGGAGTAACATCGGAAATAGCCTGCTTAATTTTTTCAATCAATTTATTTTCTTGGCCTGAATACTTCATTTTTTATTATCTCACTAAAGTTCTATTTTTTGAATGGAGAATAGACTAGCATCTGCGGCTTTTTCCCACAAGTTAGATGCGCTGAGGTATTAAAGAATATAGGTCTTTGCTGATCACCGTGGCCGCACTCAACGCCCTTAAAGAACGGAATCTTAAGAGTCTTACAAAAGGCCTCTATAGTAGCCCAGATGTGATTTTCGCCATTAGGTTCATTGCAATTAACAAAGTCTCCAAAAACCACGGCCAGAACACCGTCTAAAGCTCCAGCTTGTTTTAGTTGCTGTAAGCAACGGTCAACACGGTAAGCTCGTTCCGCAATTTCTTCTAAAAATAAAATTTTATTTCTAGTTTTGATCTGCGAAGGAGTTCCTAAAGTAGAAGTAACGACCATTAAATTTCCACCTACCACTTCGGCTTTAATTGTTTTATTCGAGACCGCACTTGTGTTTATAGGAATTAAATTTTTAAATAATGTAACATAATTATGATCTTTCAAAACACTGTGGAGTTCGTTAGAATTTTCTGGAGACAATTTATTTAAAGCCAATCGGTCAATGAGGGATGCATGTAAACTTGGCCATTTCCATTTTTGATTAATTATGGCGTGTAGCGAACTAATATCGCTCAGGCCAATTAACAATTTTTTATTTTTTGGAACAGGCATTTTTTCGATCATAGGTAGTAAACGAATAGCTCCGTAACCACCACGCAAACACCAAATTGCTTTTGATTCTGGATTTTTGATGGCTTTTTTAAAACTATCAAATCTTTTTTCGTCAGAATTTGCTAAGAAAATATGTGGCTGAAGTAATTGAGAATCATAAGTAACTCTATAACCCCAAGATCTTAAAACTTCTGCACCTTTTTCGAGGTTTTCTAAAGGCGCATGTGAGCCTGGAGCAATGATTTCAATTAAATCACCAGGCTTTAAAGTTTCAAGCGAGTTGGTTCGTGTTTTTGGCTTTGATTTCGATGTTTTTCTTATTTTCGACACCCTTTAAGCTTGTCGGATAATCCCCATTAAAACAAGCCGCACAAAAGCTTTCAGGACCAGCGTTTATAGCCTGCCACATGCCCGGTTCAGACAGATAAGCAAGGGAGTCAGCTCCAGTATATTTACGTATATCTTCAAGGCTATTATGAGAAGCAATGAGCTCACTTTTTTGAGGTGTATCTACACCGTAATAACAAGGTCCTGTTGTCGGTGGAGAGGCTATACGTAAATGCACTTCTTTAGCACCCGCTTGCCGTATTAAATTAATGATTTTTTGACTGGTAGTACCTCTAACCAAAGAGTCATCAATAACAATCACTCGCTTACCTTTTAAGATATCTGGCTGAGGATTGAGTTTAATTTTTACACCAATATCGCGAATAGACTGTGTCGGTTGAATAAAAGTACGACCTATATAATGATTACGAATAATACCAAACTCAAAAGGAATTCCGCTTTTTTGCGAATAGCCAATTGCCGAAGGAACACCGCTATCCGGAACTGGTATAACTATATCGGCCTCAACCGGAGATTCTACAGCTAGCTGTTCACCAAATTTTTTGCGAGAATTATAAACCGAGCGTCCAAAAACCACCGAATCTGGCCTAGCAAAATAAACATGTTCAAAAACACAATGAGCTGATTTTCGTTTACCTTTATCTTCGGCTTCGAATTTATAAGATTTCAAACCTTCAGAAGTGATTTCTAAAATTTCGCCAGGTTCAATTTCACGCACAAACTGTGCACTGATTAAATCCAAAGCGCAGGTCTCGCTGGCTACAATATAACTCATGCCCGTTGCTGTTTTAATTTGACCAAGAACCAGAGGTCTAAAGCCAAATGGATCACGAGCCGCGATTAATCTATCGTGAGCTAAAATTGTAAAACTATAAGCACCTGAAAGGTTTTTTAAACTTTGGGTAAGTGCTGAAACCAAGTGATTTGAAGGGTTTTTGGCCAGCAGATGAAGTAAAATCTCAGTGTCGCTTGTAGCTTGAAATATAGCGCCATCACGCTGTAAAGCCTCACGTAAAATAGAAGCATTTACAATATTTCCATTATGCGCAATTGCCACTGGACCACTCAATAAATTAGAGGCCAAGGGCTGGGCATTAACTACTAAATTATCACCAGTGGTTGAATATCTCACGTGCCCGATAGCCGCGCTTCCCGTTAGCTTTGCTAAATTGGTTTCATTGAAAACATCCGATACAAGTCCCAAAGCTTTATGTATTCTATGTACAGATTTATTCTGATTAGGATCTTGATCTAAAGTTACAATACCAGCTGACTCCTGTCCGCGGTGTTGCATGGCATATAGACCCAAATAAGTCAGCTTTGCAGACTCTGGATGATTCCAAATGCCGAAAACTCCGCACTCATCTTTCCAAGAATTTTTTAAACTCATAAGCCAGCCGCTTCTAAATCTTTAGAAAACTGTTTTTGAAATTTTTTAAAGTCGATTTTTGTGTTTTGACTAAAAATAATTTCTTCATTTTTAGTCTCACCAATTTTTTTTACATCTACACCGAGATCTGAAAAATAACTCTTAAGCAACTTAAGCATTTCGTCAGTTTTTTCGCCAGTCACTACTATAAACGAATAAAACACGTCTTTAAACATATTCGCTTCGTCTTCTAAAGATAGGTCATAACTTAAATCAAAACCTATGTTGTTTTGACTCATCTTCAAACACGTAGCACCAATTCCACCAAGTCCTACAGCCTTAATGGCTGAAATCTTTTTGTCTTTTTGTTTAAGCCAGCCTTCAAGACCTACGCACTTTTTAATAAAAGCAGGCACATTTAAATTAGCATTTTGTTTAAATTTAGAAATTCTATTATTTGTTTGTTCAACATAGTTCCAAGATTCGACCCAGTTCATTTGTACTAAAATAATATTTTCAAAAGCATTACTGAACGAATCAGGAACAAGGTTTTCAACAGTCTCTCTTAAGCCAACTAGACCTGTTGCTGGGGTTGAAATAATATTTTCACCCAATGTTTCATTGTAAAAACTTACATTTCCGCTGATCACTGGAGCATCAAGTTTTTTAGCGGCATCGGCAATGGCTTCAACACTGGCTACAAACTCTGACATGATTTCATTTTTTTGTGGATTACCGAAGTTTAAGCAATCTGTTACAGCCAAGGTTTCTGCGCCCTTAATTGCCATTTGAAATGCTGGGTAATAAACCGCATCGAGTGCGCCAATTTCTGCATCCATCAACATCACTTCAGGTCTACAACCTACAGCAAGACTCAAACCACGACCAGAATGATCTAATCTTGCAAAGGCCACTGAGCTTTCGCAAGCCATAGCCGTTCTTGCACCTACACGCTGATCATATTGATTATGAATCCAATGATGTTGATTTAATTTAAAACTTTGAAGTTTTGAATCTACCAATTTGCTAATTTCAAATTTTGGAGAAGTTAAACTATCCACACGATTCGGGTAAGCCCACTTAGAATACGGACGCTTGTACTGTGGTGCTTTCTCAACGATTAAGTCTGGGTCAATTTCTGTTAGGATCTCTACTCCCCACATGAGCTTTACTTTTCTGTCTTTCTGAACTTCACCAAGCACAACTGCATCTAAACTCCACTTTTTAAATTCATTCTGAAGTTTTTCGAGGTTTTTGGGTTCGCAAATTAAAAGCATGCGCTCTTGACTCTCAGATAATAAAATATCTTCAGCCGTCATTGTAGAATCACGCAATGGGACCTTTTTTAGATCAATTACAAATCCAACTTGGCCTTTAGAAGCCATTTCAAAACTTGAGCTTGTAAGACCCGCAGCTCCCATGTCTTGCATGGCTACAACCAAATCTTTTTTAAGAACTTCTAAACAAGCTTCAATTAATAATTTTTCAAAAAATGGGTCGCCAATTTGTACATTGGGTCTTTTTGATTCAGAGTCTTCGTCAAAAGATTCAGACGCCATAGATGCGCCGTGCACACCATCTCGGCCTGTTTTAGCTCCTACATACACCACTAAGTTTTTTTCGCCTTTAGCTTTTGATAAAGCCATTTTCATATCTGGTCCGAAATAACCAACGTTTAATGCATTTACTAAAATATTTTTATTGTAACGAGCATTAATATTTGTTTGGCCAGTAACTGTTGGCACCCCTACACAATTTCCGTAAGAAGAAATACCCTTGGCTACACCATTCATTAAATACTTCATTTGCGGTGCATTTACTTCGCCAAAACAAAGGTAATTGGCCGACATAATGGGCCTTGCTCCCATGGTGAAGATATCTCTTAAGATACCACCAACGCCAGTCGCCGAGCCCTGAACAGGCTCAATAAAACTTGGATGATTATGACTTTCCATTTTAAAAGCAATTTTTTCTCCGTAACCTAAATCCACAACGCCTGCATTTTCGCCGTCCATATCAGGGGTGCGTTCGTTGCGGTAAGAAAATTTACGTAAATGAACTTTAGAAGATTTGTAACTGCAGTGTTCACTCCACAAAGCTGAAAACAATGGCCATTCAACTGGCTTTGGGTCTCTCCCTAAAAGGCTTTTCATTAATTCGTATTCTTCTTCAGATAAACGATAAGTTTTAAGTTTAGATTTTAATTGTTCGTCTAATATCATAAAAAATACATCCCATCTTGCGAACCCATCCACTCAAATAATGCTCTTTCAGGATGAGGCATTAAACCGCAAATATTTTTTTGCTCGTTCGTAATTCCAGCGATATTAAGCAATGAACCATTCGGATTGTTTTCGTAAGTTAGCCAAATTTGTTCATTCTCTTGTAACTTTTTAAGCGTCGTAGCTTCTGCATAGTAGTTACCTTCACCATGGGCGATTGGAAGCTTGATAATTTGATTTTTTTCAACATCTTTCGAGAATGCGGTTTTCGTTTGGTTTACTTTAAGTAAAGCCCATTCATCTTTAAATTTGAGACCTTGGTTACGAAGGAGCGCACCTGGCAGTAGACCCGCTTCACACAAAATTTGAAAGCCATTGCAAATACCTAAAATTGGTTTACCTTTGCTCGCAAATTCTTTAATAGATTTCATTACTGGAGTTTGTGCAGCTAAGGCTCCACAGCGCAAATAATCACCATGACTGAATCCACCAGGGACAATCACCATGTCATAATCGCTTACATTAAATTGATTTTCAAACCAGAGATAATCAGCTTTGTGAGATTTAGAAGTTACCCATTTAGTTACATCTTCATCACAGTTTGTACCAAGAAATCTTGCAACACCGACTTTTAAAGACATAGTACCTCTCTTTAAGTTAATTGAATTTCGAAATTTTCAATGAGTGGATTATAAAGACCACCTTCTTTAAGCATTTTTTCAACTTCAGTTTTAGCAGCAGCTGAATCTTCAGTACTTAAGGTAAGCTCAATGTATTTTCCAACACGGCACTCCGAAAGAGTATTAAAGCCATTTGATTTCATAGAAGCTTCGACGGCACGACCTTGAGTATCCAGTATCACTTCTCTTGGCATAATCTTAACGCCTAATTTCATAAACTAACCCCTTTATTTAATCTTTCATAAACTTCTAAGTAGACCGCATCAACCTCGCCCAAATCTTGACGAAATCTATCTTTATCCATTTTTTTATCTGTCTCAGCATCCCAAAGACGCATACAATCGGGACTAATTTCGTCTGATAAAATAATTTCATTTTTAATATTAAAACCAAATTCAATTTTAAAATCGATTAACTTTAATCCAACACTTTTAAAAGTACTAAAAAGTATTTTATTAATTTCTAAGGCTTGTTTTTTTAAAGTTTCGAGATCAGAAGCTTTGGCCCAACCCAAAGCTAAGATTTGTTCGTCGTTAACAAAAGGATCGTTTAAGGCGTCGTCCTTATAGTAAAATTCGACGATAGGCTGTTTGAGAGCCTCACCTTCTTTAACTCCGAGTTTTTTAGCTAATGAACCTGCAATATGGTTACGAACTACAACTTCAAGAGGAATAATATTAGTTTGGTGAACCACCATAAATTTATCGTCTTTAGTCTCAATCCAATGGTGAGCAATATTATTTTTTGCCAAGAGTTTGAAGATGAGAGTTGAAATTTTACAGTTCAAAGCACCCTTTCCTTCAAACTGACCTTTTTTAAGTGCATTAAAAGCCGTCAAACTATCCTTATACTCCATTAAAAGAATGTTTTCGGTTGAAGTTTTATAAATCTTTTTGGCTTTACCTTCGTACAACATTTCGAGTTTTTGCATTTTATACCTTAAAATATTCCTTCATACGTTTATCGATTGAAGCTAAGTGTTTGCGGCCAGAAAATATTTCGTCTAATTCAGCTTTTTTAAATAATTTAGAAGCTTTTTTATCTTGAGCAATTTTATCTTTTAAGTGTTCACCATCTTTTAACTCATGAGCTAGTTTTTGCACTAAGCTATACGCGTCTTCACGGCTCATGTTTTGCTTTTCAACTAAGTGTAAAAGCAAGTGTGATGAGTACAGAACTCCACCTAATTTTTGAGTATTCGCGAACATTTTTTTATCGTCTATATAAATGCCAGATACTAAATCTTTCAAACGCTTAGTCATGTAATGAGCTAATTGAAATGCATCCGGAAATACGACTCTCTCTACTGATGAATGACTGATATCACGTTCATGCCAAAGGGCGATATTTTCAAGACCCGCTCCTGCATAGCTACGCATTAAGCGCGCTAGGCCTGTTAGGTTTTCGGCACTAATTGGATTTTTTTTATGAGGCATAGCTGAAGAACCCTTTTGGCCTTTAGAAAAGCCTTCAATAACTTCAGAAATTTCACTTCTTTGTAAGTGTCTAAATTCAACAGCCAATCTTTCATAGCCCGAAGCCAATAGGGCTAAAGCATTTAAAACTTCGGCGTGGCGATCGCGAGGTACAACTTGTGTAGCAAAAGGCTCGACAGTTAAGCCTAACTTGGCAGCCACTTTCTTTTCAAACTCAAGCGGTAATGCTGAAGAGGTGCCTACTGCCCCACTCAGCTTACAAATCCTAATATTTTGTTGAGCTTGCTGAAGTCTAAATAAATTTCTTTCAAGCTCAGAGTTAAAGCCCGCAATTTTAAAACCAAAAGTAGTAATTTCAGCAAATATGCCGTGAGTTCGTCCTGCGCAAATACTTTTTTTGTGCAGAACCGCCATTTTTTTTAATTCTTTTTTTAGAGAATTTACTTCGTTAATAACGATATCGAGTGCATCACTAATCTGTAAACTAAGAGCTGTATCTAAAACATCTGAGCTGGTGAGACCAAAGTGAATATAACGTCCGCTTTCGCCAACGTTTTCGGCCATGTTAGAAACAAAGGCAATCACGTCATGTTTTGTTGTTTTCTCAATTTCAAGAATACGCTCAATTTGAAATTTAGATTTTTTCTTAATAGCTTCGGCATCTTTTTTAGGAATTAAGCCCATATCGGCTTGAACTAGAGCGCATTCAATTTCGACCTGCTTCATATATTCGAAGCGGCTTTCTGGTTCGAATTGTTTATTCATTAAATCTGTAGAGTAACGAGCTATCATGAATTTTCCTTTTCAGAGAAGAACATCTTATTTTTTTTATTTTTATTAAGAAATACATCTTGGATAAACCCAGCCACTCTTTCCTTAGACCAGTAAGAAAAAGATGGAAAAACAAATGAACTTTGTTTATTTCTAGTTGCAATATGATTTTTACCAAAACCGTTAGTCGCAATAATACTTTTGTTTAAAATCTCACCCATTTTGAAAGTAATAAATGACTTTTCAAATAGGTCTCTATTTCTTTGAACTAAAAAATCTATATACGCTTCATTAC
>JBEBIK010000325.1:0-2797 GCA_040080445.1 Pseudobdellovibrio sp. | reverse complement strand
AGTGAGCTCAGTCAGAGGTTGTTGTCAGACCAAAATAAGAAGAGTGCAGACAAGGCTGAAGACTTAAAAGCCTTTATTCAAAGATTTAGTGCGAATGCATCTAAGTCTTCGCAAGCGTCATCGCGCCAAAAGCAGCTAGAAAAATTAACTTTTCATGAAATGCCACAATCAACTCGTAAAAAACCTTTTATTGATTTTCAATCTCTACGAGAAGCGGGTCAGGATATTTTAACTGTAGATAAAGTTTCTTACACTTTAAACGGCGAGCAAATTTTAAAAGACGTAAGCTTCATGCTTAAAAAAGGCGATAAAGTTATTCTCTTAGGAAAAAGCGATTTAGCTAAAAGTGTTTTATTAGACATATTAGCAGGTAAGAAAACTCCAGACTCTGGAACTGTTACCTGGGGTGTAACTACAACTCAGGCTTATTTGCCAACTGATAATAGCGAGTACTTTAATACAGACCCATCATCTTTGGTAGATTGGTTACGTCAGTATTCTACTGAAAAAGACGAAAGCTTCATTCGTGGTTTTTTAGGAAAAATGTTATTCGGTGGTAATGAAGCTTTAAAAATGTCGAATGTATTGTCGGGTGGCGAAAAAGTGCGCTGCATGCTTTCTAAAATTATGCTCTCAGGTGCCAATGTATTATTATTAGATGGCCCTACGAATCACTTAGACTTAGAGAGTATTACCGCTGTTAATGAAGGTGTTAAGAAGTTTAAAGGCACTGTGATCTTTACTTGTCATGACCATGAATTTATTCAGACTGTGGCAGATAGAATTATCGAGCTTGATACAATAGTTAAAGATGACCGTTACGCTACTTATGAAGAGTATATTGAATTAAATAAAAAACGTTAATTAAAGGAAACATATGCAAGACCATATACCTGAACAGCCCAAAAACTCTTTTCGTGTAGTTTTAGAAGTTTTTAAAGCTGAAAAAAGACTCGATAATATTTTATTACAGTTTTTGCGTGAACAAGATGAAAACATAGATTTAAAAAACATTTCACGCACTGAATTCAAAGACCTATTTAAAGACGGAAAAGTGATGATCAAAGGCCAAAAAGCCAGAACATCTTCTGCAGTGGCTAAAGGCATAACTTACGTCGATATCTTGTTAAAATAATTAATCATCATCTTTTTTACTTGTTGAATTTTTATGTTTGTACCAGCCTTTATGTTTTCCACAGTTTTGTTGGTGATTTTTGTGTTTATACCAGCCTAAGTGTAAGCCGCAGTCATATTTTTCTTTATACTGGTAAGAACTATTTTTTAATTGTGAGTTGTATTTTTGGCAGGTTTTTTCATCTTTTTTAATTTCGACTACTTTTTTGCATACTTTAATTAACTCATCATCGTCTTTATAGCTATCTTTGTGTTCATGTTCATCGTGCTTTGAGTTTTCATATTTATCGTCGTCTTTTTTACAATTTGAATTTGTACAATTATTTTGGTTGAAGCTACCTGATAAAATTCCATTGTTACAGACTCTGGTTTCGGATTCGCACAAGCTGTCTTTTTTATTCTTTGTTTCTTTGTAGGCAATAATAGACTGTCCGCTAATAATGGTTTTAGTGTTAAATAAACAACTAGCAGCTGCAGCCACAGTACATGATGAGAATGTATTAGTGCCTGATAAAATTCCATTGCTACATGTTCTCGGTTCTGAACTACATAAGCTGCCTGCATTAACGCTAGAACTTAAAAATGCATTCACTGTTGCCCCGTGAACAATAGTTTGTCCGTCGAACAAACAACTTGCGGGTTGTCCGGCATCGCAGCTGGCAAATGCAAAGCTACCAGAAAGGTGGCCATTATCGCAGGTTCTTGATTCGGCAATACACATTTGAGCGTATTCCACCGCTGAACTTTGGTAGGCGTTTATGGTGTCGCCGCTTGAAACAGTTTGTCCGTTGAATAAACAGCTTGCAGGCGCATCAACAACACAGGTCGCAAACTGATAAGAGCCTGCAAGTGTGCCATTAGTACAAGTACGAGTTTGTGATGTGCAGCTTTGGCCAATGGCCTCATTTGAATTTAAGAAACTATTTACAGTTTGGCCATCGGCAATGGTTTGTCCGTTGAATAAACAACTGGCGGGTGTATCGACAGAACAAGAGGCGTAGGCATTAGAGCCTGATAATGTTCCGTTATCGCAAGTACGTTGTTCGACGTTACAAGTTTGACCAAAGGCAACGCTAGAGGTTGTGTAAGCTGCAACCGATGTTCCACTGGAGATTGTTTGTCCGTTGAATAAACAGCTTGTAGGTAAGTTGATATTACAACTGGCATACAGAAATGATCCAGATAAAGTACCATTGGTACAAGTGCGGTATTCGGCGATGCACTCTTGTCCGATTAATACATCTGAAGTGTTATAGCCTACAACGACATCTCCGTTATTAACTGTTGCTCCATTAAATAAACAAGCACTAGGTGCATCAACATTACAACTAGCATAGTTATAAGAACCAGAAAGAGTTCCATTAGAGCAGACTCGTTGTTCGCTAACACAAGTTTGACCAGATGGAACACTTGAGTTTTGATATGCAGTAACACTCATTCCTGTAGATAAAGTGGTATTATTAAAGTTACATTCAACCTGAGCTACTAAAGCCGTTGTAAAATTAACCATAGGAGCCATTGAAATTGCTCTATTGGTTATTTGAAGATCACCGGCTATGTCCGCTGATTCAGTTGAACTACCTGAGTTAGAATTTTGGCAAGCTACTAAAAAACTTCCTGTTATTAGTACTGCCACCGACATCTTTAACACTTTCATAAACAC
>JBEBIK010000324.1:0-2810 GCA_040080445.1 Pseudobdellovibrio sp. | reverse complement strand
ACTTCATTCTTTGATACTTTAAAAGTTAAAACGAATGATGTGGCTAGCATTAAACAGTTAGCAGAAAAAAATGAAATTAATTTACGTTATTATACTGATGCTGTTGGTTTTTCTTTAAACGAAACTTCAACTCTTCAAACTGTTGAAGCGCTTTTAACAATTTTCAATAAAGGTCAAAAACCTAATTTTAGCATCCCAGAACTTGAAACCGAAATTTCTTCTGGTATTGCGACTGAATTAGTTAGAACAACGCCTTACTTAACTCACCCCAACTTCAATAGTTACCATTCTGAAACTGAAATCATGCGCTACATCTATAGCCTTCAGAATAAAGACGTCACTTTAACTCACTCAATGATTCCGCTAGGCTCTTGCACAATGAAGTTAAATGCAGCCACTGAACTTATTCCTGTTTCTTGGCCTGAAGTTAATAAAATTCATCCGTTTGCACCAGTTAGCCAAACTCAGGGCTACCAAACTTTAATTAAAGATCTTGAAAACAAGCTTTGTGCCATCACAGGTTTTGCTGCAGTTTCTTTACAGCCTAACTCAGGAGCACAAGGCGAGTACGCTGGTCTTTTAGTTATTCGTGAATTCTTTAAAAAGAATAACAAAACAAATCGTAATATCTGTTTAATTCCTTCTTCGGCTCATGGAACAAACCCAGCTTCTGCTGTTATGGTGGGTTTTAAAGTTGTAGTTGTAAACTGTGACGAAAACGGAAATGTCGATGTAGCTGATCTAAAAGCTAAAGCTGAACTTCATAAAGATAACTTAGCAGCCCTTATGGTTACTTACCCGTCAACTCACGGTGTATTTGAAGAAGCAATTACTGATATCTGTGA
Organism: Pseudobdellovibrio sp.; assembly: GCA_040080445.1. Taxonomy (GTDB): domain Bacteria; phylum Bdellovibrionota; class Bdellovibrionia; order Bdellovibrionales; family Bdellovibrionaceae; genus Pseudobdellovibrio. Next base: position 1,965 of record JBEBIK010000324.1, on the reverse strand, counting down.
AACTATTCACAAATTTGGCGGACAAGTTTACATGGATGGCGCAAATTTAAATGCGCTCGTTGGCTTAGCTCGTCCTGGGCAATTCGGCCCTGATGTTTCGCATATGAATTTACATAAAACATTTGCTATTCCACATGGCGGCGGCGGACCTGGTGTTGGCCCAATTGGTGTAGCCAAACACTTAGCTCCTTATTTACCAACACACTCATTAATTACGGAAGCGGGCCCTGCAACAGGAGTAAGTGCAACAACTTCAGCTCCATGGGGAAGCGCAAGTATATTACCAATCAGTTGGTCTTATATTACGATGATGGGAGATGTGGGCTTACGTGAAGCCACCGTGACCAGTATTTTAAGTGCAAACTATATTGCTAAACGTTTAGCTCCTTACTATCCCGTAGTTTACAAAGGCAAAGAAGGACTGGTTGCACACGAATGTATTATTGATATTCGCCCGCTAAAAAAATCTCATAACATTGATGTAACTGATATTGCAAAACGCCTTATTGACTACGGCTTTCACGCTCCGACTATGTCGTGGCCAGTAACTGGCACTTTGATGATTGAGCCCACTGAATCTGAAAGCAAAAATGAGATTGATAGATTCTGTGATGCTATGATTGAAATTCGTAAAGAAGCGGACACTTGTCCGGATGTTATTCGTAACTCGCCTCACACTTCTGGCGCTTTGTTAGCTACTGAATGGAAACATGAGTACACCAGAGAAAAAGCGGCCTACCCTCTTAAATGGGTAAAAAATAATAAATATTGGCCACCAGTAGGTCGTGTAGACAATGTTTACGGTGATAAAAATATTGTGTGCTCTTGCCCACCATTAGAAGATTACCAATAAACCTTGTGAGTTTAAAAAAAGTATTACTTATTAGACTAGATAAAATCGGAGACTTGATTTGCACTTTACCAGCAGATCAAGTTTTAGATGAAAAAGTTTATGATGTAACTTGGGTTGTACAAGAAGGCTTAGGATCCATAGTAGATTTAGGCACTAAACATAGAAACTATATCGAGCTCGATAAAAAAAATATCAAACAGGCTCGCGAAAAATTAAATAGTTTACTTAAAGAATTAAAACCAGACATTGCTATCAGTTTTCAATGCCCTTGGTGGGTTAATTTTGAATTATTTAAAGCGCAAGTTCCCGTTCGATCAGGAGTTAAAAGCCAATGGCATAGTTTTTTGTTTTTAAATAAAGCTATTCGTCAAAAACGCTCACTGGCTGAAAAGCATGAACTTGAATACAACTTAGATCTTCTTTACAAAACCTTAAATATTAAACAAACCAAAGAGTTTCATTACTTTCATATTAATAAACCAGACTCAACAGCCGCACTCACAGCACACAACTTAACTTCAGAAAAATATGTGGTGGTGCATCCTGGAATGATGGGTTCAGCTCTAAACTGGCCTCAACAAGAATACATTAAGTACATTCAACGTTTAATTTCTGAAGGCAACCAAGTTGTAGTAACCGGAACTGACCAAGACGAACCTTATTTAACTGAAATTAAAAAAGAATTTTTAGCCAACAAAAACGTAACATGGTTGCAATCGAAATTAAGTCTAAAAGAACTCATTCAAATATTAGCCTATTCAAAATTTGTAGTGGCGCCTTCTACTGGCGTAGCGCATCTAACGGCTAGCGTTGGTACACTTGTTAAGGGTATTTATTCGCCTAAAACCGTGCACCATCCAAAGAGATGGGGACCACGTGGCCCTAAAGTCGAAGTTTTTATGCTAGACGAACACTCTTGTTGTTCGTTAAAATAATTATTATAGGAGAAAACATGAAAACAATATTTGCAGTACTAGTTTTGTTATGCGCCAATTCTACATTTGCGGCAGTTGATTGCACGAAAGAGCCTAAAGAAAAATGGCAAAACCAAGAAGAGTTTAAAAAAAAATTAGTTACCGAAGGTTATAAAATTAAACTTTTTAAAGTTACTA
>JBEBIK010000323.1:0-2816 GCA_040080445.1 Pseudobdellovibrio sp. | reverse complement strand
GAATTAGAATTGCAAAAAGTTTCATCTTACATTCAAGAGACTATTTCGGCTGTAGTTGAGCAAATAAAACCTGAAGTGATCGCTCATGAAAACTTCGTATTTAGTGGAAAACACTGGGTTACTAGCTACGCTACTTATCAAAAGCTTGCACTTGAAAGCGAATACGCTTCTTGGGTTTACGCTTACGGTTTTAGACCCAATCACTTCACCGTTAGCATCAACGGACTTAAAAATTTTAAAGACATTACTCGCCTTAATAACTTCATCAAAGAGAACAATTTTAAACTCAATGCCGCTGGCGGAGAGATCAAAGGAACACCTGAAGAATTGCTCGAACAGAGCTCAACTATGGCTAACGATATTTTAGTGCAGTTTGGTGATGGGGTGTATTCAATTCCGGGCTGTTACTACGAATTTGCAAAACGCTACCCTATGACTAACGGCCAGTTGTATCAGGGCTTCATCGCTAAATCGGCTGACAAGATTTTTGAAAGTACGAACAAGGCTTAATTGAAAAATTAAGCCACTTTTCTAATGATATGGTGAAGTGTCTGTTGGTCGTCTTGTTGTTTTTTCCAAGACGCATGAACCTGCAAGAAGATCTTAACTAATTGCGGGTCAAACTGTGAGCCTGAGCATCTTTTCATCTCAGCATAAATAATATCATCAGGTAAACCCTTACGGTAAATACGGTCTTCAGACATCGCATCGTAGGTATCGACCACTAAAATAATTCGCGACATAAGCGGAATTTCTTCGCCCATTAACTTATCTGGATAACCCTCACCATCAAGGCGCTCATGGTGCCCACGAACCGCTGGTAAGATTTGTTTGAAAAAAGGATGCGCAGCAAAAGGTTTGATAATTTCTTCGCTGATAACACTGTGGCTACGAATGATATCGAGCTCATGGGGATCTAATTTACCGGGTTTAAGTAAAACACTTCTCTCAATACCGATTTTACCGATATCGTGCAAAATTCCAGAAAACTCAGCTACTTTTTGTTCGAATTCATTAAGACCCATTGATACGGCAAGCTTTCGGCTGTACTCACCCACACGTAAACAATGATGATAGGTACTGGGTTCAACCGCTTTTAAGGCTTCCATCAGTGACTTCACCGAATCATAAGACCAATCTGGAATATCACCCCAAGCCATTCAAGCTCCCCTTGATATAATATCTATCGGGCCCCCATCGTCTGGACTTGAGAAATAAATCAGTATTTCTCATAATGAAACTATGAATAATACCACTAAAACCTATTCGTATTTAATAATCGCTGTAGCGCTACTCACCTCTCACAAAGCAATGGCTGAGAAAGTCACAGTCAAGAAAGTTAAAGGCAACCAAGCCATCGTAGAGACGCAAACTCCGCTCGAAGAAGGCCAGACCTACGAACTCCAAACCGACGGAAGTATTTCGCAAGATGTGGATTACAAATCAAATGTTTTAAAGCCTCGCAACAACTCGCTCACACTCGGCGCTAAACTCGATTTTTTAAAATCAGACACAACACAAAGCACATCCTACTCACTCCAAGTGAGATACGGCTGGAACTTCGGAACTCTCGAAGTGGGAGCTCTACTTGAAGGAACAGGTAGCGATTTGGGCGCAGGCGCAACCACCACCGTGGCACTCGGCGGCTACTTCGATTACAACTTAGTTCCGAATCGCGATCCTAAAAAAATAATCTACGGCCCTTTTGCCTTAGTGAGTTTTGGTTCTACTTCTTACCCCAACACCGGAACTGGTGGCAGTTCAACAACGCTCAATAGTAACATTGGTGGGTTTTTAAGTTATTTTATTGGAGATTCAACGACCGCACTTCGCGGCGAAGTTTTTGGAACTTATCAACAAGTCAACACGACTGCAACTCAAGCCTCGCAAATGGGTGGCGGGTTTAGAGGTTTGCTAGTTTTTTATTTTTAAATAAAAAAAGAGACTTCTTTCGAAGTCTCTTTTTAAGCAAAACAGTTCAATTCGTAATCTAAAAGATTACCACTTGATTTGTTCTACGTCGTAACCCCATTTAGCAAGAGCAGATTTGTACATGCCCTTAACGAAGTCTTGAGCTTGTTCAGGTTTTAAACCTAAAGCAGAAGCAGAACGGTTTGTTAAATCACGAGCAGCGCCAGTGTCGCCAGCTTGGAATGATTTGAAAGCAGCGATAGCTTCGTTGAACTGAACACCGAAAACTGTTTTGAAAGTTTTATCCATATCTTTTTCAGTTACTCTTCCACGCTCAGCGCCCATTACAGCCCAAGAGTTTAATGCAGAAGCAACAGCTACTGCTTTAGAAGCAGATAAACCGTAAGACTTCATAAGCTTATCAGCACCAGCTTTGATAAGTTTAACGTTAGCTTGAGATTTAAGAGCAAATGAATCCGAATCGCCAGCTTTGTTAGCATCTTTATTGTTGATTGCTTGACCGTAGTTTGAAGCTCCAGTGTTTGCAGAGTAAAGAACGCCGTTTTTACCGAACCAGTAGTTCTTACCAGCTACGTTTTCCCAGAAAGCTCCAGTAACGCCTACACCGATAGTAGAACCAGAGATATAACCAGCAAACTCAGAAGGGTTAGCAAAGTATTGGAACACACCTAAATCGTTGTAAACAGAAGCGCGGCCAGAAGAATCAAAGTTAACATACCAAAGATCGTCAGAACCAAAACCTTGGTTATTATATGTAGGGTCAGCAGAAACAGTTACGCGTTGACCAGTTGATCTTACGAATGTGCAACCTGGAGTTGGTTCATTAGAAGCTCTGCAAACATCGCCATAAACTGTTTCATACGGATAACGTACGATATCAGAAG
>JBEBIK010000027.1:0-12237 GCA_040080445.1 Pseudobdellovibrio sp. | reverse complement strand
TTTATAGCCACGCCACTACTATATGCTGTGGTGGGTTTATGATATTAAAAATTAGTATAGCGGTGGGCTTTGTAATTTTTAGTATCAGTTCAAAAAAAGAAATTAAAATTATCAGTGATAAAGGCATTAGCCGAGCTTTGTTGAGTCAAGTGCCAAGAGAAACGAACAGGAATCCATTGGCTTCGGCACTCAAAGACTTATTAAAACCTTTGTTTTTATTAAGTTTTGTATTGATGTCGATTTTTATTTGGCAATTAAATGGTTCTTTGAGCGAAAAAATATGGCTTTCGCTTCGCCCACTAGCAATTGCTTTTATCTTTTTTTATATTTTAAGAAGCCCCTGGGTGGCGACTAAACTATTAGATTTTTCTAAAAAATCAAAACGTTTTGAAAAAATTTATTTAAAGTCAAAATCGGCTTGGGCTCTCGTGACCGAAAAGATCACGAGAGATCGCTAAATATTACTTCTTTTCTTCTTTCACTTCGATTTTTTTGGCCGCTTCTGTCGCTTCAATTTTAATAGCTTCATCACTAAATGCTTTAATGTAATCTACATAACCTGCGCGAAAATCCTTAACAGTATGTGAGTAAGTGATATCTGGCATAACTCCATTGTTTTCTACAAAGTCAGATTCAACGTAATTTCCATCAGCTTTGTAAGCTGTGAACAAACCGCGTGTCATACTAACTGAAATACGCGAGTTATTAAGAGTACCAACATTTTCAACGTTTCCGCCTAAGCCCATTGTTTGCTGACCGAACAAAATGGCTCTTTTATTAGCTTTAACTAGCATCGGAAAAACATCGCCGCAACTTCCAGCTAATTCGTCAATTAAGACAATCATTGGTTTTTTCCAAACTGATTTTGTTGCATCTACTAAATTGTTATCTGTAAATATTGGAATGGCCTCTGATAATCTTACACCATTGTCGTATGCTTTTTCTACTTTAGCAGCTTGAGCTTGAGATACGCGCCCGTTCCAAGTTAATTTTAAGGTTTGCGCTTGAGCCGGCCATTCAATTAACAAGTTATTAATCCATTTTCTATCGGCATTACATTTTTGTACAGCTTGAGAGTCGCCCTCTTTGGCAAATAATTCATAAAACTGAGAGCAGTAACTTCCACCAGGGTTATGAGTTTGGTCTAATACTAAAACATCCGCCATATCTTGATATTCAGTTAGTAAGGCTTGGTAAGCTTTCATATAAACTGCAGAGCTAAAATCACTAGGAGAGTAACTTGCGTTACGCATAAGTAAGATATTTTTACTTTGGTATCTGTAAAGAGCGCTGTAAATTGGTGGCTTTTCCGCCTCGGCAAGTCCTGCTTTTTTGCGTGCGCTATCAGAAGGATAAGCCTTAATAAAGTTAAATTTTTTCTGTGCAGAGCCCGAAATAAAGAATGGATCGTTGCTGCCCATTTCCATAACACTGGCTTTGCCAACCACTGAGTTCATGTCGTCAGCTAGTTTAACTTTTAAATCTAAAATGCTTGGTAGTGGCTTAAGCATTTTGTCTAAGTCTGCATTGTATTTTCTAAGTACCCACGGAACTTCTTGTATAACTATTGCGCCATCTGCTTTTTTTAATTTAAGAGTTACGCTAGTTTGTGTTGGAATTAAATCGGTCATATAAGATGGGCGGCTTAATAAATTATAAATAGCATGCTTAGAAGACAGCTCTGTTGCCCAGCCATCATATTTTAAAATAGTTGGCATATAAGATTGTGGAGATTTTCCGTCTACTTCTAAAACTTCATCGCCTTTAACAATATTCATTTCAGTTGATAATTGCGGATCGATATCAGTTACAAGAACGCTATTTTCTACCGGAGTTAATAAAAGTGGAATTGAATAACGTGAAATACCAGAGCTGGTATTTTTAATACTGATTTGAACATGCCCATCTTTTAAGGCGGCACCGATTTGTTTGATGTAACCAGCAAATTCTTCATCGGTTTTAGCATTAACGGCTTGATCCCGTAAACTAGATGCTAAACGATCGATGTCGACACTAATTCTTTTTTGTTTGTATTCATAAGGGCCGTAGAAAGTTTTAAAAAGAGCTATCAATTGATCGAAGTCTTGTGCTCTTTCATTTTGCGACAAGAGTCTTAAGTTTCCTGCAACTTGAGTTGAGTCTCCTGAGTAGTTGTTGCCGCTGTTGCAAGATGAGAAACTTACTATAACGGATGTTAAACTGATTAATAAACTGAACTTCTTTAAGTTTAATCGCAAGTTGCTTGAATACTTCATTAGGCCTCCAAAGGTGTTGAGGCTTGTGATGCATGAACAATTCCAACATTAATTGATATCTGAATAGAGCTGAGTGTCTAAGGTGTAGACACTCAGGCAAATTAGGCTATGCAGTACTTTAGTTAACTTCGTGGCTTAAAGGTCTACGAGGAGCTCTAAAGTATGTTCGTGGCGACAAGTCGAATAAGTCACTGATTTTACTCATATAAACGCAAGCGTAACGCTCCATCTGGTAAGCAAAATAGCTTTCTTCGTTGCCGGCTCTCATTAACTGACCCCAATTAGGATTATAAAGAGATTGTTGTTTTTTAATGAGCTGGCTGATCTGCGTATCGATCTCAGTAATTGAATCCTGCAGTTCAGAAATTCTCTTTTCATCAACCACGGTGGCTTTTTCAATTTTTTTAGTCATGAGCTCAGTTAACTCATCTTCGAAAGGTTCTTTTCGGCGCATGAGAACATCAATTTCAGTCATGATGGGTTCTGCTTTACGATTATTACTGATTTCACTTTCAAGCTCTTCAGTAATCATTGCAGTACGCCAGTTACAATCTTTTTTAAGTCTTAAGATGTCGCCGTAAATATGATCGCCGATGTATAAAATATCATCGCCATCTAAACCGAAGTCTTCAGTAAACTTACGTGCTCCGCCACCTTGATAAACGCCTGGAACTAATTTGTCGTCTAAATTAGTCATAGTGCCATCAGCAGGGTTAACGATTAGGTACTTGCTGTCGTCATAGAAAAACTTAGGCTTAGTTGCTAAAGTGATTACCACTTCAAATAGATCCACCCATGATTTGTGTTCTTTTAAGAAGGGATTAATAGCGTAGTCTAATAAAAGCTTAGAGTAAGAAAAGTCAGAGTTTGTTAAAACAAATATTTTTTTACCGTGCTTTTTAAATTTTTCTAAACCACGTACTACTTCTTCGTCTTTAATGATGTAGTGAGATAAGTTTTTGCGAACTTCATTTTTTAAAGAGCCATCGCGGTGAGCTTCGTCTAATGCGTCTAATACGTCGTCAGCTAATTGACCGTAATCGGGTAATTTTAACTCTGGCTGAGTGTCTTTTAAATCTACCAACTGAGAGTAGGCGTGAGCTAAAGAGTAAGAAAAGCTTGTATCAATAGCTAAGTAATCATTTTTACTTAAATCGATGTAAGTTGATTTGTATACTTTTTGATGAGTTTTAAAATCTAAAGGTTTTAAACCGTGAAAGCTATTGCGAATAGCAGTGTAGCGATTGAGTTTTAATAAATTTCCTTTTTTGCGATCTACGACTAGGCCGCGAAGAGCGAAATGAAAATCAAACTGAAGTTTTTTGACAGCATCAGGATAATTTTTACCACTCACTAATTTATTAATGATTGTTGTGTGCGAAAGACGTTCAAAGTTTTCAGTATTATAGCGGATCAATGTATGATCCATATCTAATCCGATATACTTGATTCTTTTTAAGTTGAGAGTGCGATTAACATATACTTTATTTTGAGGCATTGTGCCCTCCAGTGAAGTTGATTCAGAATTATTATTATTCAGTAGGCAGTTGTAGTTGTTTCCACAAAAGCATGCCGCCTAACATGTTGTGTACTTGGTTGAAGCCTTGCGATTTAACATATGCCGCTGCTTGAGCGGATCTGCCACCAGATCTGCATATAAAAACGATAGTTTTATCTTTAGGTAAACTTTGTAGTTTTTCAGGCAAAGTCGACAAAACAAGTAATTCTGTTTGTGGAGCATGGCCTAATTCTCCCGTGTATTCAGAGACTTCGCGCACATCAATAAGTTTTACATGTTCTAACTGTTTAGAAGCTTCTAAAACCTCTTGTGGTGTGACATCTTCGATATCGGGAAAGTAGGGGTTAGCAGATTTGGTTTTAAATTCGTATGACATAGGTTTATCAGTGTATAGGAATGCCTAGTGTCACAGCAAGTAATAACCTTATTCGTCGAGCTATTCTTTTGACTGGAACTGATCTCAGGTTAAACTGAGCGGCCATGAGCGAAGTCGAACAACAGCAAAACTTAACAACTTTATCAAAAGAGCAGGCCTATGCTTTAGATATGTGCGAATCCGGAGAAAATATTTTCTTAACCGGCGGCGCAGGCTCAGGAAAAAGTTACGTTGTTCGAGAATTTATGAAAAATAAAGATGATAATCAAATGCCCATCTTAGCCAGTACAGGAGCCGCTGCAGTCTTATTGGGTGGTCGTACTTTTCATAGCTTTTTTGGATTGGGAATTTTAGAAGGTGGAGTTCAAGCCACGTTTAAGCGTATGCAAGAAAACAAAAATCTTTTAAAGCGTCTTAAAAAAGTTGAAGGCGTTATTATTGATGAAATTTCGATGATTCCGGGTGATGCACTCATGTTGGCTGAGGCTATTTCGCAACACGCCCGCGAAACAACTCTGCCTTGGGGTGGATTGCGTGTAATTGCAGTTGGAGATTTCGGGCAGCTTCCGCCCGTAACTAAGCACGGCCAAAAGCGCGACTGGGCTTTTTTAAATGAAGCTTGGAAAAAATCGGACTTTCAACTTTGTGAATTACAACTCAATCAGCGTATTAAGAATAACGAATTTTTAAATGTTTTAGGTGACATCCGCGATGGTAAAATTACTGAACGTGCGAAGAACTTTTTAAACGAACATACAAAGCACCACGATGAAGATCATCCAGGTACAAGATTGTTTCCGCGTCGAGATCAGTCTGAAGATTACAACCAAAAAAAATTATCCGAAATTAACGAAACAGAACTTATAGTCGATTCCATTTACTTAGGCGAAGAAAAGTATATTGAAATTTTAGGTAAATCGGCTCCTGTGCCTAAGCAACTTAAACTCAAAGTAGGTTGCCAAGTTTTATTTTTAAAAAACGATTTACAAAAGCGCTGGGTTAACGGAACTCGCGGAGTATTAACAGGCTTTGAAGCGGATCATTTAACCGTTCGAAAAAAAGGCGGACGCGAAGTTAAAGTTGAAAAAATGTCATTCTCTTTACTCGACGCTGACGGAGCTATAAAGGCCAGTGTGATTCAATTTCCGATCAACTTAGCTTACGCAACTACCATTCATAAATCTCAAGGAGCTACGCTTGATGAACTGTGGTGCGATTTAGGTTCTCTGTGGGAGCCAGGCCATGCTTATGTAGCTCTATCAAGATTGCGTGAGTCATCGGGTTTACATATTGTACGCTGGCACCCGAGATCTTTTATTGTCGATCCTGAAGTTCAAAAGTTCTATAAACGCTAGGCACGTAAAAGCCAAAAATTTGCCGTAATTCGAAATTTTAGACAGCCTCAAGCCTTAAAAACTCAATAGTTCTTGCTGGTATGGCCTTATATTCGCAAAGATAGTTTTTATGCTTAAAATTATTCTTTTTAGATATTGGATGATCTTAGTAGCCTTACTGATTTATTCGCGTATGGCCACAAGCACAATTCATCCATTTTTTTGACCCTGAGCCCTGTGGTTGGTAGATTCTAGCCATTCTACAGGAGTTGTTATGTCGTTAGCTATTGATTGGTCAAAAGCCAAAATCACGGAGCAAAATCCGATTGGTCTTTATGGAGTTGATTTTCTTGAGTACGCTGGAACTGATGCGCTCTACTTCGAAAATTTGTTTAAAAGATTAGGCTTTACAGAAATCGGTAAAATTGCAAACCGCGATATTAAACTTTTTAGACAAGGCGATATAAATTTTATTTTAAATACTGAGCCCGATACTTTTGCGTGGTCTTTTGCAAAAGCCCATGGACCTAGTGTATGCGCTACCGGTTTTCGTGTAGCTAATGCCACTCGCGCTTTTGAAGCTGCTGTAAAACGTGGAGCACGCCCCTACGATGGCGCTAAAGAAACTCGCGGTGCTAGCCCGTACTTAGCAATTTACGGAATTGGTGATTCTTTAATTTATTTTATTGATCAAACTAATCATGACGATCTTTATGAAAATCAATTTCATATTAAAGATAATAAAACTTATCCAGCAGGTTTAGGTTTACAAATTGTAGATCACTTTACGAATAATGTTCCTAAGGGCGAAATGCAAAAATGGTGTGATTTCTATACTCAAGTTTTAAATTTTAGAGAAGCTCGTTATTTTGATATCAAAGGTAAATCAACAGGTTTGATTTCAAAAGTAATGCGTTCGCCTTGTTCGTTATTCTCAGTTCCTATCAATGAGCCGAGTGATACTAAATCTCAAATTCAAGAATACTTAGACGAATACAAAGGATCAGGTATTCAACATATTGCGATGACTACAAATGAAATCATTCCTGCTTTGGAAAAACTTAAAAACAACAAAGTTGATTTTCTAGCAGCTCCGCCTGAGTCTTACTATAAGATGTTACAAGAACGCCTACCCATGGTAAGTGAAGATATTGCAAGACTGCAAAAAAATGCAATTTTAGTTGATGGTGATGCTCACGGATACTTATTGCAAATTTTTTCAAAAAACGTAATTGGCCCCGTTTTTTATGAAGTTATTCAAAGAAAAGGTCACGATGGTTTTGGTGAAGGAAACTTTCAAGCTTTATTTGACGCCATTGAAGCCGACCAAAGAGAACGTGGTTATATTTCTTAAGGAGATTTAGATGTATCAGTACTCACAAGGTAAAAATCATACTCAAGGGCACAAAGCCATTCCTGAAGGATGTTACGAAGAAGAACAAGGACGTAAAGGATTTTTTGGTCCCGTGTCTCATTTAGTAAAACCTGAAGCTTCAACTAAGTGGACTAATATTCAAGGCCCGCTTAGACCTCATCTTTTTGATTTAGTTGAAATGAAATTTGAAGCAGGTAAGTGGCACAGATTATTTTACAACACTGATGTTTGTATTTATTCTTGCTGGAATGAAGCCACAAAGCTCAATGCTGATAAAAACATTTTAAATTCTTTCAGAAATGCCGATGGCGATACGTTGTTGTTCTGTCACACGGGCGCAGGTGTAGTGTTAACAGAGTATGGTTTGCTTAAATTCAAACAGGGTAGTTACATAAACATTCCGAAATCTTTGCACCATAGCTTTGTATTTTTTGATACAACGCAGTTTATTATCATTGAATCTATGACGGGCCTTTACCGCGAACCTGATCGCGGCATGGCCGGAAGAAATGCATTTTACGATCCGGCAAGTTTTGGAAAACCTGATTTAGAAGAAATGCATCAATTTAAAAAAGATAAAAAAATTCAATCACAAGAAATTTTTGTAAAACGTGAAGAACAGTTAACTCAGTTTTCATACGACACGTGTGTTTTTGATACGGTGTCTTGGAAGGGCGATTATTTTCCGTTTACTTTACACATCGACGACTTAATGCCGATTATTTCTCACCGGGTACACCTGCCACCATCTGTTCACACAACATTTGCAGCTCAAGGTTTTGTTGTTTGTACTTTCTTACCTCGCCCTATTGAGAGCGATGCCGATGCGCTTAAGGTTCCGTTCTTTCACCAAAACATCGATTATGATGAGGTGTTGTTTTACCACGCAGGAAACTTCTTCAGCCGTGATAACCTTCACTCAAATATGATGAGTTTGCATCCTGCGGGCTTTCCACATGGTCCACATCCGAAAGCTTTTGCTAATCAGCATACAAAAACTTTTACTGATGAGGTGGCGGTTATGATCGATTCGCAAAAAACCTTAATGATTGATCCTGAGTTTCAAAAAGTTGAATTGCACAAATACTGGCAATCTTGGATGAAAAAATAAGGACTCGGCCAACCTGTCAAGCTGGTCGATGGTCTAGGGTCTAAAAAATCAGCAAGTATTCATAAGTAAATTCATGCTCTTGCGGCATTGCGAAAAAACAACAGGGTCTGGCTCGGCGAGCTTTTATAAACTCATGTTATACTAAACTCAATTATGAATGATGGTATTAGTAGCCCCAAGGGGCTTCGCGATGAATGGTCTATGTTGTTACACAGTTTTTTGGAAGAGAGTTCTGAGCAATCTGAGCTAGTTGATCAGCTAAAATCAATGTCTGTTGACCAAATAAAAGTAATCAAAAAAGAGTTGAGTTCAAAACGAAAAAAGATGAACCAGTCGATCGAGAAGATTAAAATCAAGATCGAGCAAGTTTCGAACGTTATAGAGAATCTTGAGCTCGTGGGATCGGACACCAGCGGTCTGATTAAAGAAATCGATTTTTTAAGTAATGAGGGAGAAAAAATTTCGGAAGAAGTTTTTGGTCTCGATAAAAAAATTAGAAAACTGCATGAGTTGCAGGATTTAATAGTCGCTTAATCTTTTACATTTTTTGCAGTACGCATTTTGCGAATACTCTGCTGAAGCACAATTTCGAGTATTCTGAATTCTTTATTAGACGGAGAGTTTTGTAAAAGCATTCGTCGGAGCACTGTAAAAGCATTCATTTTCTTTTTACTGATATCAATATTCATCTCAGTTAACCAACGTTTTAAAGTTTCGTCAGGAAATATCTCAGAAGACTTTTGTTGAAGTGCTCGTGGCTTTTGCTGGCCTTCAAGTTTAGTGCGTTCGCCGCCAAATACAGATCTAAAAATAAAAAGTGCAAGTAGTGTGGCTTGAGCTAAATTTAAACTGGTATTGTCTCCGTAGGTCGGAATAGAACAGCAGTGATTTGAGTACTGAATATCTTCGTTACTTAAGCCCCAATCTTCTGGGCCAAATAATAAATGAATAACAAAAGGTTCTGCATCCATTTTTTTGAAAGCGGGGTGAGTGTCTTTGATATTTGTTAAGGTCGTAGATAAGTCTTCTGATAAACGACCTCGGCCGTCGCGGGCGGTTGTAGCAATTTGAATACCGCGAGGTTCGTTTTTATAAAACTCATCCCAACTTGCATAAGTGACTCTGTTTTGTAGGCCCGCCTGCCCAGTAGCAGCAGCTTTTTGGCCTTCGATGGTGATTTCACATTTAGGGTCTAGCAAGATAAGTTTTGAAATACCCATATTAGCCATAGCACGTGAAGTTGCGCCGATATTTCTTTCGTAAATAGAACGAACTAAAACTACTCTTAAATCTAAATTACGCGACGGAGTATTAATATTTGTCATGAGCTAAACGTAAACCTTCGCTGATTAATGGACGATGAGTTTTATTCTTTTGGGATAAGTGCGCCAAGTGATTTTCAATTTTAAAATTCAAACTTTTGTTGAAATTTGATTTAATGGAGATTTCAATAAGCTCAATAAATAGTAGCCACTCTAGAGGTGCATTTTCCATAAATTGTTCGAATAATTTAACGAGGCTTTCTTCTGTGGCTTTATTTGAAGATCTTAAGTTACGGATTTCTTGATAATACAAAAATACATTTTTTTGTTCTTCAGAATAAACAGGAGGGGATACGCGGTGAGCAACAAAGTCATCAGTATCGCCGAAAGCAATTCGATCAGCTGGTCCACCAAAAACCGAAGTTACTCTCTCAGCCAAAACAATATCGTAGGTTCCCCATTCGGGTAAAAATAATTTTTCATCTTTATATTCGCAAGTGGCTTCTATAAAAGAGAGAATCCAAGCTGTGTCTGTAATTTTTAAAATACCAGATAAAACTCCAGAAACTTTAACGCCAGATTTGTAATTAAGTTCTGTATTTTGGCCAACTTGCAGTAGTTCTTTGTTAAAGTTTAATATTTCGCCCACTGGTGTGCCGTAACCCTGAGAGTGGTATTTGTTGTCGTGATCTTTGATTTCTTGATCTTCAAAACATAATTGTGTGGGGCCCGAAAACTGTAAATAAGTAATATTTGAATCGGAGTCGATATGATATTTTTTTAAAACACCAGAAATCTGAATTTGATTCTCGAATTCTACTGTATTAACACTCTCAGCTTTTAAAGCCTGTTCAAGCCCTTGTGCTCCACCGACTTTAAAAGACATAGTTTGTGAAAGTTCTTCGAGAACGCGAGCTAAATGTTTAAAGTCTTCAGCCACAAAAAGCTGAGGTTGAGGCTCTGTAATGTCATAAGTTTGTTTAATACAATCTATACTAAGCGGAATTTTTTTTACTTTATCAGATAGACACCATTTCGATTCGCCCACAGAAGAAAGCAGACCGGCACCAAAAATTTTTGGAGCTTTGATTGGTCCTACAAGGCCATACTCGGCTGTCCACCAGTTCATACGTGATAATTGAGATGCCTCTGAAACAAATGAAATAGAACTAGCTATGCGATTAAGTGCAGCCTCAGCTTCAACAATTTCTTGTGAAGTCGAATTAGGATTTTCTTTAATATCTGAAAGTTCGCGAATGGCTTTGTATAAAATTAAATCTTCACGACTGATGATTGCTTTTTTTGCCACCTGTGCATATTGCTTTAAATAGTCTGCATACTCCAAATCAGCAATAATAGGTGCGTGCCCTGCGGCCTCATGAACGATGTCGGGTGCGGGAGTATATAATAAATGGTCGATAGTACGCATATCAGATGCGATTGGTAATATACTGAGCGATTGCAATTCCATAAAAGCTGCGGGTGGAATAAATCCACTAACAGGTAGTGCCGTCCAACCAAACTTTTGTAGATGTTGACTCACATTTTCAATGCGAGGTATTTGTTCAACTTCAATACCTGTTTTTAGTAATCCGTCTAAATAACTATGGTGAGCATTAACACTTAAAAAATTTTTAAGCTGGCGAAGTACATATCTCCATACTGCATGATCGAGTGCTGTGTATTTTTGATAATCTTGTTCAACTATATATTTTTGAAGATGTGCCGGAATCTGTTGCATATTAATTTACAGCCAAGGATCTTTTTGGCTTAAGTAGTTTGTAACATAATCGTTAATTGCTTTTTCTAAAGGCCATTCGGGTGCGCTCATTTTAGCGCCAGCCCATTTTTGCATATCGGCTTCTGTAAAATATTGATATTGGTTACGAATATTTTCGGGCATTTCGAGCCATTTAATTTTTGATTCTTTATTCATGGCTTGAAAAAGTGGATTGGCCATATCAAGCCAAGTGCGTGCTTGGCCGTAGCCCATGTTGTATATTCCACTCTCAGGTTTTTTCTCCATGAGTTCTTGCATCCAGCGAACGACATCTTTTACGTAGACGAAGTCTCTGAGCTGCTTGCCGTCTTCGTATTGCGAATTATAAGATTTAAACAAGCCTAGTTCTGAAGTGGTGGCGATTTGGTAATAAGCTTTGAAAGCTACACTGGCCATAGATTCTTTTTCATATTCGTTTGGACCGAACACATTAAAGAATTTTAAAGCGTACCAATGAGCGGGTGTAGCTTTTTGTTTTACAGCCCATCTGTCCATAATAACTTTAGAGTCGCCGTAAAGATTGAGCGGTTTTAATTTTTCTGAGTCAAAGGTATCTGTAAATCCATTTTCACCTGCACCATAAGTTGCTGCACTGCTGGCGTAGATCAAATTTTTTTGATTTTGAGCGCACCACTCAAAAAGTCTTTGAGAGTATTGAAAATTATTTGAATAAAGAAAATCCCAGTTGGTTTCGGTCGTAGATGAACACGCGCCCATATGAATAACCCAAGAAACGCTTTTTTTAGCTTCATCGGTCATTAAGTAACTCCAAAGCTCTCCAGATTCAAAAAATTGCGAATAGCTGCGCTTTTTTAAAAGATTGCGGCTTGTGAGGTTTACGCTATCAACTGCGATAATATCAGTGATGCCCGCTTGGTTGAGTTGCCAAACCATTGCGCTACCTATAAATCCATTGGCTCCAGTTACTATAATCATGGGGCCAGTATCTTGCATGACTCATGATGTGAGCAAGAATTTTCGATGTGATCTATTAGTCAGTTTTGAAAAAAATACTTATTCATAAGAAAATAAGCGTCCTAGAGTCGTTAAATTACGTATAAATCAAAAAAAATAGGCATATTGGTTGCTCTAAAATGTCACGAGTTGATATTCAGCAGATACGGGGTTTGTTGAAAGTTGAACGTAGGAGACGGCTTGAAAGCTTTGTTATCCATTTTGTTTGCTGCCATGGGGTTTCTTTTGGGGGCGGTTTTGGCGGGAGTCG
>JBEBIK010000322.1:0-2836 GCA_040080445.1 Pseudobdellovibrio sp. | reverse complement strand
TTATTGCTGTGTTTAATTTTTTCTGTAAGTAGCGCTTATGCTATCGATTTATCTGGTGCAAAAATAAAAGGAAATGGTTGCGAAACTCAATTAAAGATTCAAAACTTAAAAAATACTTATGTTATTCCGCTCAATATAGACTTAAAAAAATCAAATACTTCTGCATTAGAGCGAAAAACTTGTAATTTACGAATACCTATTAAACTGCAAGCTCATCAAAAGCTCATAGTGAGTGAAGCTTTGCAAAATATAGATATAAAAAGCGTAAAAGGTACTAAGATCGAAGCCACTTTAAAAATTGCTATTGCTAGTCAGAAATCTAAAGAGATGAGTATTGAGTCAGAGTCAGAAGAAAATAAAAAATTGAGCGTCTCAGGATTAGTTACAGAGTCGGCTTGCGGAAAAGATGCAATGCTAACAACAGACCTAAGCGTATTTGCTACAGGCCCAGCTGCGGTTAGTGCTAAATTAGACGCATTATCAATTGAAATGAAGATCGTGAGCTGTAAATAAAACTAATCTTGCAGCGGCCAGATGTATGTGGTCTGCATGGCTTTTTTATCAAAAATTTCATAAATTTCGATGACTGAGCCTTTTCTTATAAGCTTGTGTTCTAATATATAATCTTCAGCTTTTGGGTAAACTTTTAAAGGACCAATACCCGGAGCTCCAGTAAATAGAGCCACCACAGCTTTAGTTTTTGCAATTTCATCAACCTTATAATCAGCAGGTAAATTAGCTTTAAGTTTTTCTAAAACTAATTTCTCGCTTTCAACTAAGGGGTCTATCATGCAACCCGCGCGCGAATTAAGTCGGCCTTCTTCTACAACTCTCGGATCATCATAAAACTCACCAAAGCTTAAACGGCATTTTAAACCATTTTCTCTTGACCATTTTTCAATTTCTTCAATAGTGGATACGATATTGTGATAGGCTCCTACATGAGTTTTATAAATAACAGTGTAAGGGCCGCGCTCATCTTGATCTACTGAAACTGATTTAAAAGCTCCGGTGTATTGAAACAAATAAAGAAAAAATAATATCAATCCTAGAGACACAGCGTAAAGCGTATGCTTAACCATTATTTAACCCACTTTATAGAGCAGCCCATTGAAGGAATTTGTGGGCGTGATATTTTTTTATTCTGAGAAAGCTCTAGAGCCGCATTGTAGAGTTCGCGAGTTTGCACCTGACTCGCATCCTTCCAAGAGTCGTCGAGTCTGCCACGGTAAGCAAGCCCAGCTTGCGAATCATATACAAAATAGTCTGGGGTGCAAATAGCTCCAAAGCGATGAGCTATTTCTTGAGTTTTATCGTACAAGTAAGTAAACGTATAATTTTTTTCATCAGCGCGAGCTTTTAAATTAGCGTAACTGTCTTCGGGGTAGCTAAGTTCGTCGTTAGAACAAATAGCGACCACATTAATATCATTTCTTTTTAAATCGCGAGCCAGTTCTATTAAGCGATCTTCGATAGCTTTAACATAAGGGCAGTGGTTACAGATAAACATAATAACTAGGGGCTTATTGTTTAAGAAATCTTTTTTAGAATAAGTATTTCCATCTGTTGCTAAAAGTGAGAACTCAGGAATAGGGCTTCCGAATTCAACTTTTTCTGGTGTGTAAACGGGCATAAGATCCTACAGTTCTAGCCAAGATATTTTTTTAGAGGCTGTGCTTAAGTTGCCTAGCTCGTCCAAAGCTTTGTAGGGCTCTGATAAGAGAGGGTGTTTATTTAATGCTGTTAACAGTGCCGCTTGGCTGGTGCTGTTAAGGGGCTCAAAAGACATTTGTAAAGAAAACGAAAATTCAAATAAAAGTCTCTCAAGAAAAGAAATCCAATCTTGCGCTAAGAGTGGGGTGTGGGCTGAGAGTTCACTGGCTAGTGAGCAAGAATTAGTAACTACGCCAGGAGCTGAAATAATATTGATACCCAAACCTAAAAGTAAGCGGTGGTCTTCTCCTTGAGAAACTGTTTCTAGCAAAAGGCCTGCAACTTTTTTATTATTAATATAAAGGTCATTAGGCGCTTTTAAATTCCAGTTTAAAAAGGGCCAAGTGCTAGAAGCTGCACGATATAGCGCAAGACCTATCATAGGAGATACAGTCGGGTGAGGAGCTGAATCAATCATAAAGGACCAAGTTGAAAGAAGTTGGCCACCTTTAATATCTGAATTAACCCAAGTATTTTGCCCGCGTCCACGCCCTGCAGATTGAGCTTCTGCCAAATAAACGATTAAGTGTTCGTTAAAAGAGTTTTCATTAAAAGCTTCTTCTTTGGCTTTAAGATTTGTGCTTTCGATGATTTTAAAATATTGAGAATGAATGTTTTGTTTTTTGGCCCAGTGATGTGTAACTTCGCCAATTAAAATATTATCGCTTTGGGTATTGCTTTCTCGATTCATTAAGTTCCCCAGTCAAATAATAAACTCACATCGGCGCAAGTAGCCGAGTGAGTAAGAGCTCCTACTGAAATAAAATCGACGCCTAAGTCAGCTACTGATTTAACACGGCTCAAATTCATATTACCGCTAGCTTCTGTTTTAATTTCTTTAGGAATAATTTTTAATGCGAGAGCCATCATCTCATTCGACATATTATCGAGTAAGATGCGCTGTACATTCAGAGACACACACTCTTTAACTTGTTCTAAGTTAGAGGCTTCTACTTCAATGGGTAGTTCGCAGTGCTGGCGTAATCGATCTACGGCTTTTGTAATGCCGCCCATGAGTGAAATGTGATTATCTTTAATCATGACAGCTTCAGATAAATTAAATCTGTGATTAGATCCGCCACCATGAACGACTGCGCGTTTTTCGAGGTCTCTTAGTAATGGT
>JBEBIK010000321.1:0-2843 GCA_040080445.1 Pseudobdellovibrio sp. | reverse complement strand
TCAGAAAACTCTTCAGGTAAGTTTAAATGTGAAACATCTGCATGAGTTTTATCTACTTTAAGAAGAAGCTCATATCCAAGTTTTTCCATTGATTTTAATAATACGTCATCTGAAATAACTAAATTATACGGTACAGTTGGCTGGCGACTTTGTCTCATGCCATACTGGTTGATTTTACCTGAATCTTTTAAATACACAGCCTGATCGCCACAGTGTGTATCAATAAGAATATACTGCGGACTAAGTTTAGCAATTCCCTCTAATACCCAAAACGGATGCGGTGTATGGTACAAAAAACCACAACATGTAACTAAATTATAAATAGGCTCGAGTTGAAATATTTGATGATGGATATCAGACGCATAGACGTTTACTTTTTTAGTTATAATTTCTTTTTTAAATATTTCATTTAAATGGTTAGTGGCCGTTGGGTGCAACTCAACCAGATCCAACTGCTCACAACTTTTATTTAGTTCTTCACTAAACCAGCCCATGAATGGGGCCAACTCCAGTACATTTTTATTTTTATATACATCTGAGGCCTCAATACCATTAAAAAGTATTTCATATCTGTATGTATGTAGCTTTTTGCTATGACCCCAGTTATCTTCCACGATATGCTTTATTTCTTTTTAAGTAGATCAGCTAAATTGCCAAGACCCGAATTAGTAAAGCCTGATTTACCTGTAGCTGCCGTCCATGTTTGGTCATCAACTTCAGTTGGAACACCTAATGATATTCTTTTTTGCTCAAATAAAATTTCATCAATCTGAACTTGTAATGAATCGCCTTTTTTACGAGTTTCATACATCTGGTGGTCGATAGAATCTCTCCATTTAGATTTCGGAAGCAAACCAGTAACTCCAGGCCCGATATTAACGAATAAACCGTAAACTTCTTTTTTCTCGACCGTGCCTTTGTGAATAGATTTCAGAGGAAAGTTCATAGGCACTTGCATCCAAGGATCACCTTCGCCTCCAGCTTGCTTAATCGAAAGTGAGACTTTCAAACGCCCATCCACTTCTTCTGATTTTAAGAGTTTAACACTTACATTTTGACCTATAGATACGGCTTCGCTAGGATTTTGCAGTCTTGACCAGCCCACTTCTGAAATATGCACTAAACCTTCTACACCTGATTCTAAAGTAACGAATGCGCCAAAAGGCTCAATTCGTGAAACTCGGCCATTTAAAATAGCGCCAGGCTTAACTTCATCTAAGAACAAGCCTTCGCTTTCAACTTTTTGAAGGTCTAATAATTTACGTCTTGATACCACTAAATTGCGTGGTTCCAGTTTTGTAATAATGAAATCAAACTTTTTATCGATATAAGAGGCTGCATCCGTCACTTTGTAATCCATTTGGCTAATTGGACAAAAAGCTGATTTGTTATTTACGGATACTTTAAACCCGCCATTACAAACTTCAGTTACACGTCCTTCAACTGGCAATTCCATATCAAATGCGTCTTCAAGAGAATCTAAGTCGCTATTTGATTTCTTCGAACCTTTTCTAGTTACGCGAATTTCTCCGCCTTTAGTTTTAACCACTATAACTTCAATGCGATCGCCAACTTTATATTTTACTTCTTTGTTTTCATCTAAAAGATCCACTGTTAAAATCATGGCATCTACTGGAGTAGATGTTGAAATAAAGCTTTCTTCTTTGCCGACAACTAACAACTCACCGATAAAAGTATCACCAGTTGAAAGTTTACGACCAATTCCACCCATTGATTCTTCAAACAATGAAGCAAAATCAGTTGTTGCTTTTACATTTAACTCATCACCGAACACATCGCGTTTAGACATATTAACCTCTAATTTTTGAAGATTAAGTTTAGCCTAAATAAACTAGAGTTCAAGAGTGTTAGGACTTCTTTTCGCGATTTTTAACCGATAAAGTCAGCTCAAATGAGGCTACTTTCTCCGTGAGACTTTTAGATGGGACTATGGCATAGGCTGTCATAGTACGATTGATTCTTTCTGTTGAATATTTAGCCTCATTAATTTGATCTACAACCACCTGAGCTTCTTCGCAGATAAAATGCACATCGCCTTCGGCACGCTTCAAAAATTCAGCTTTATAATCCTTAAACAAGAAATCAATTTTAACTCCTGATTCTTGAATTTTTTTAACTGCTAACATGGCAATACATAGCTCAGAACCAATGGCTAATGCTCCAAAGTACATGGCTCCTAAGTGGTTTTTTGTTCTAAAGCCTAGTGGTATTTTTAAAACCGTTCGAGCTTGGCTAGTTTCAATTACTCTTGGCATACAAAAACCTATTAAAGGTATTTTAGACCAAGCATACAAAGACAGAAATAAATTATTTTTAAAATTTTGAAGTTTACTCATAGTTGTTTTCAAGATTAAATCAAGACTATGAAAATAGAAACTGCTTTTACAAAAATGATGAATATTCAATACCCTATTATCGGCGCCCCGATGTTTTTGGTGTCTAATGCCGACATGGTCGTGGCCATAAGCGAAGCTGGTGGTATCGGCACTGTACCCTCTTTAAACTATCGACCTGAAGAAAAATTTGCCGAAGCTATAAGAGAAATCAAATCCCGCACTAAAAAACCAATAGGCGTTAATATTATCGTCAACAAAAGCAATACGCGCGCACAAAACGATTTAAAAGCCTCTCTTGATAACGGAGTTGAACTGTTTATTACTTCACTTGGGTCTCCTAAAGAGGTGATTCAGCAAGCCCACAAACAAGGTGCTAAAGTTATTTGCGATGTTGTTAATTTAGAACACGCTAAAAAAGTACAAGACCTTGGAGCAGACGGAGTTATTGCTGTATCCACTGGCGCAGGCGGACACGCTGGCCCAATT
>JBEBIK010000320.1:0-2848 GCA_040080445.1 Pseudobdellovibrio sp. | reverse complement strand
GTTTTGAGTCTCATTTAATGGACTTATGTCGCGGAAAAGCCAGCTCATCTCAAACCTATTGCTTACTATATCAATTCTTTTGCGTGGATAGTCTTCATAAGTCCATTTAATAGTGCTGCCGTCGATAGAGCTGCATAAAACAGGCTTAGAATCTGCATTTAATGAACAAGTTAAGTTTATATTCGTCATGGTCTGAGCGTTGATAATTCTCCACAACCATCGTGGATCTATATTATTTTTGAATACAGGATATAAGGTTTTTTCATGAAAAGGCCCGATAACAAATTGCTTGGTTGTATGAAGCGCATAGCTAATTTGATTTGATGTCATAAGCACAGTGGCAACCGATACCCCAAGAGTTGCTGTAATCTCAAGTCTTATTGCTTTTTTGGGCAACAGTGCTATTTCAATTTTAACATTATTGCTTTCACCGTTATTTTTAATCTGGGCTTTTGTGTCGATAATAACTGCTTGGTTTTCGCCGATTGGCTTAATTGGCTCAGATACACAGCCCGAAAAATTAATTACACTTAAACACGAAAAAACAATTATAAGACTTAATTTTTCTTTGTTCACAATTCTATTTAAAGATATGATCACCTCTAAATGCAATTAAAATTACGTCACATCATACTGTTTGTTATTGCCTGCGCCCTACTCATGCTGAGCCATTTACCTGGTGGGGCTTTATTGGCTATCTGTGCACTTATGCAGATGAATCTTCTAGTTCATGGAATTGAACTCACAAAAAAATCTCAACTGGCGGCTTTAAAGTTGTTTGCGATATCAATTCCACTGTATTTTTTCTGGGGTGGCATACACGCATTTGCTGCCATTTATCTTAAAGAGCAACAATACATCCTTTTGGCCATGTCTCTAGTTATTAGTTTTGGACTTAGCTTTTTACTCGTAATACAAAATATTTTTCCATATTCCTACCTTAAGAGTCATGACTTTGAAGTGATAGCTAGTGTTCAAGCTGTTTTTAATGATATTAAAAACAAAAAAAGTGATTTTTTTAAAATCACTTTTGCTCTGTATGTTTTTTCGTTTATTCCATGGCTTAAAACTGACTGGAAGCTAGTTTTTGCTATTATGGTGACACATTTGTATCTACATCGAAATCAACTGAAGAAGGCACTCTCGAATTTTTAACTTTATTACCAGCTTCAACAAGCTTATTCTGTATTTGAGCTTTGCGTTCTTTATCGCCTTCTGTTTCAACGGCTTTTATAAATGATCCGACTGCTTTTTCGTGCAAGTTCATTCTGAAATAAACATCGCCCAGGTGTTCTGAAATTATACTTACCTCAGGTTGCAAATTATGGGCTTTTTCTAAAACCTGAATAGCTTCTTTAAACTCACCCTTTTTATACAACACCCAACCCAATGTATCGAGTATAAATGCATCTCCTTTTGAATTCTTTGCAGCTTTACGTGCATAAGTTTCAGCAAGCTCTAATTGTTCATTTTTTTCAGCCCAAGTATAAGCTAAGAAATTTAAGGCTTGAGCATGCTCTGGATCAAGCTCAACAACTTTTTTCATATTGATAAGCATATCTTCTTTTAAGTTCATCCGATCTTGTAAAGTACCTATTTGATAATACACTTGCGAATTTTTAGGAAATTTAGATTCTGCTGTTTTTAATATTTCAATTGCATTCTTCACGTCTTTTTTATCTTCCCAGAGTTGAGACATTAAAAAATAACTCTGTGGATTTTCTACTTTTTTATCTAAAGACTCTTTTAGAACCGTCATAGCTTGGTCTGAATTACCAATTACTTTAGATATGTAAGCCGCGTGCAACCTAGCATCTTCAAAATAGCTGCTCGCTTTAGGAATTAACATATACTGTTCAAATGCCGCTTTGAAATCGCGTTTTTCCTCCAAAACAGCAGATAAGTAAAAACGTACCTTATCTGACTCTGGAGCTACTTTAAGTATTTCTTCTAATTTAACTACAGCTTTATCGTAAATTTTCTTTTCGATTAATATTAGAGCCATTTTAAGCTTAACTTGAATCTGGTCTTCATTAGACTCATCTATAATTTCAAGTTGTTCAAACGCTTTATCAAGCTGATTATTTGTAATATAATACTGCGATAACAATTCAGCTACTTTAAGATTAGGGCCATGTTTGCGCTGGTAATCTGCAAAATACTGATAAGCTTTGTCTTTACCTTCTAATTTTTCAGTTAAATGCCCAAGCATACTAACCGCATCAAAAAAATCAGGCTTAATTTCGATGGCTTTACTAAGCTCCGCTTTAATTTGACTTAACTTCACTTTATTTTGTTCTGAAAAAATACGAGCAATGTAGTAATGAGCTACATGTTTTGAGTCGTATGAAGGATGGCGAGTTAATTTTCTGAACACTTCAATTGCTTTAGGGTAATTTTTTTGTTCTGTATAAACAGCGCCAAGATAAAGTAGCGCCTCTGTATCATCTGAATCTTTTTTAATTAATTTTTTATACAGTTCTTCGGCTTTAGTATAATTTTTTGTTGTTGTGTACAGACCTGCAACTAATAAATTAATTTCTCTTTTATTTGGAGAAATTGATCGCGCTTTTTCTGCCCAAGACAACGCTTCACTCATTTTTGCATTTTTATAATATTCAACGGCAAGTCTCTGCATAACAGTTGCAGCTTGTGGATCGTAAATTAATGCATTTTTAAGTAGTTCTATAGTTTCTGTGTTTCTACCTGAGTTCGATTCCATTTCTGATTTCAAAAATAAAAAGTCTGCTTGTGCCTGATTATGCATCGGATCGATTGTGGCTACATCTTCATCAAAAGATTCTGGAACTCCGATTGAGGAAGGTGCTCTGTTTTTATTGTTCATCGC
>JBEBIK010000026.1:0-12338 GCA_040080445.1 Pseudobdellovibrio sp. | reverse complement strand
GGTCGCGAAATCATTATCGTAGTCGATCGTAAAGACGAATTAAAATTAATCACTGATGCAGCAAAAAAATTATCTATCAAACCAAAAATTGGATTTAGAGCTAAGCTCAATACACAAGGCGCTGGAAAATGGGTCGACTCTGCAGGAGCTCGTTCTAAGTTTGGTTTAACGGCTATTGAAATCGTTGAAGGCCTTGAGTTCTTAAAAAAACAAAACATGCTCGATTGTTTAGAGCTTCTTCACTACCATATCGGTTCACAAGTTCCTTCAATTCAAAGCATTAAGTCTTCACTTAAAGAAGCCGCTCGTTTCTACACTGAACTTCATGCATTAGGCGCTAACCTTAAATACATCGACGTGGGTGGCGGCCTAGGCGTTGATTACGACGGCACTGGCTGGTCCGACTCTTCTATAAACTATTCTGAGCAAGAATACGCTAATGACGTGGTTTCAACACTGCAAGCTCTTTGCGACGAAAAAAATGTTCCACATCCTAATATAGTAACTGAGTCAGGCCGTGCACTTGTGGCGCATCACTCGGTTTTAATTTTTGACGTGATAGGTGCAAATAATCTTTTCCGCCCTGACCCTCCAGCACCAGCTAAAAAAACAGATCCTGCTATTATGCAAGATCTGCAATACATCTATGAAAAATTAAATTCAGATAATTTAAATGAATGCTTCAACGACTTGATGCAATCTAAACAAGAAACTTTAAATCTATTTACATACGGAGTTTTAAACTTAACTGGGCGCGCTTGGTGTGAAAGCATGTTTTTTAGTATCGCGACTAAAATGTTAGCTTTAGCCCAAGTTACTCCTGATTGCGGAGATATCGTTTCTGAACTTCGCGAAACTCTTTGTGATACTTACTTCTGCAACTTCTCTGTATTCCAATCAGTTCCAGATTCTTGGGCTGTGGGTCAGTTGTTTCCAGTAATGCCAATTCATAATCACAAAAATGAACCTTGCCACGAAGCTACGCTAGCCGACTTAACTTGTGACTCTGACGGTAAAATCGAAAAATTCATCGACACCGAAACAGGCGAAGTTAAAAAAACATTAAGAGTGCATCCGTATAAAGAAGGCGATGCTCCTTACTACTTAGGCGTATTCTTAACAGGTGCTTACCAAGAAATCTTAGGCGACTTACATAACTTATTCGGCGACACCGATGCTGTTCATATTTCTATTCACGAATCTGGCTACACAGTAGACCACTACGTTCCGGGCGACACCGTTACTGAAGTATTAACTTACGTCCAGTACGGTCGCGCCGAAATGGTTGATAATGTTCGTCAATTCACTGAAGAAAGTATTGCCAACGGCAACATCACTAAACAAGAAGCTAAAGCCCTAATCAAGCACTACGAAGAAGGCTTGTCAGGCTACACGTACTTAGAAGAGATGGAATAATTTTTTATTCCATTACAAATTTTCATATTTATTAATTTAAGAACGTAAAATGCATAAAGCGAAGTTGAACACCTCAACTTCGCTTTAAGAGCTTCAAAATCTCCGATTTAAAAGGAGGTTCCGAATGCCGAATTTAAATATACCTGACCGGTATAAGCATTTTCGACGTTTTTTGAACTTAACTAAAGTGATTTTAGGTCTAGTTTTATTAATTTTAAAACTGATTAAATCATTTTTAGATCTTATTAAGTAGTCTCTGAACTTTAGTTTCACCAACGTGTATAAGTTTAGGATGGACTTAAAATCCAGAGATTTTTTACTTACGGAAGCTTAGTTGAGGCTGTTCACTTGTTTATTTACGACAAGCTTCGATCGCGAAAGTCTGCTCAG
The DNA here is from genome assembly GCA_040080445.1 of Pseudobdellovibrio sp. Classification (GTDB taxonomy): domain Bacteria; phylum Bdellovibrionota; class Bdellovibrionia; order Bdellovibrionales; family Bdellovibrionaceae; genus Pseudobdellovibrio. The sequence continues at coordinate 10,532 of JBEBIK010000026.1, read as the reverse complement.
CTCCACTTCTTGAGTGCTGAAACTTAATTCCACGAACAGATGACGATAAGTTTTCTGTTAAGCTTCTAATACAAACTTCAACATTATCTTGATCTTTAGATTCGTATTTTCTTTCGATTAACTGTCTTTGCACAGTTACAACTTCGTTACCTGGGTTATCCTGAATTAAATCGTTAATTGAAAAACCTCTGCCAGCCGTTCCGCGCTTACACACACCAGCCGTCATACAAGGCTCGCCAAACTCGCCTACGTGGCTATTAGTGTGGTCAAACACAGTCCAGCCATCTAAACCCGACAAGTTGATCTTAAGCTCAGGAAAGCCATAACCAATCTGCGAGCAGCGTACTGTTGTTAAAGAAACCTCAGTTACGAATGTTTTGCTATCAGCCAAGATTACTCTTTCTGAGTCTTTTGCGAATGCATTTAAAGAACCTAATACTGTAATAATAATTGTTTCATTTGAAACCCCTTTTCCTTAAAGAGGTTTTAACGGAATCTTATGTATAAATATAATGAATGTTCTTATGTAGTATGATTAAAAAAATTAATAATTAGCCAACAGAAGATTTCGAGTCGAAAGCATCGCGTACAGCAAGACCTATATTAATTAACAGAGTTAATGTTAACACAAGCGCCGCAGATGGGTACCAGACTAACCACTCCGCTTGAGTAATATATTTTTGAGCTTGGTCTAATAGCTCACCCCAGCTTGGAGTTGGAGCTGGCAAACCTAAACCTAAATAATCTAAGAAAGCTAAAATTGAAATATTAGCGGCAATATCAAAAGGCGAAAAAGTTACGATAGGAGTAAGGGCATTCGGTAAAATATGATTGAAAATGATTCGGCTATCAGAAGAACCCAAAGCTCTTGCCGCTTCAACAAACTCGCGCTTACGTAATTGTAAAAATTGCGAACGCATGTAAATGGCAATTTTAGTCCAATCAAATAGAGCTAAGAAAATAATTAAAACAAATAAGTTTGGAGTAAAAATAGAAATTATCGTGATTAAAATAAGAGTGGTCGGCATCGTTTGAATGATTTCAACAGTGCGCATACCAATTAAATCTACTTTGCCGCCAAAGAATCCTGTTAAGGCCCCTATAACCACACCTAAAAGGTAAGCCGCAAACCAAGCGCCTATTGCAAATATCATCGAGTATCTTAGGCCGTATAATAAACGAGTTAAAACATCACGACCACGGTCGTCTGTACCCATTAAGTTATATTTACTTGGAGGAGATGGGTAAGTATCAACATGGGTATTACTCTCAAAGGCATCCCACTGAATTAAAGGCCAAGCCACCCAGTCGCTTTCAGCAGTAAATTCTAATGAACGATAGTCCATTACATAGATATCTTCGCGATTAAATACAGTTGGGTGATAATCAAATAAGATAGGAGCGTAGTAAGCGCCCTGATATTTCATTACTATAGGCTTACTATTAGCCCAGAACTCAGCTGTTAAACTTAAAAATATTAAAAAACAAATCATTAACGAAGAAAACACCGCAAGCTTATTGCGCTTAAAGCGGCGATAGCGCTTTAGTGTTAAATCATTCGTAATAAGTCTGCCTTCAATAATATTCACTGCATGCGTCCTATTTAAAATCGATTCTAGGGTCAATCATCACATACACGATATCGCTGATGATATTTCCTACCAACAACAACAGTGCCGAAATAAACGTAATACCCATAATGACATTATAATCGCGAGCTAAAATTGAGTTATAACTTAAAAGTCCTATGCCATCTAAGTTGAAAATACGTTCTACAACTAAGGAACCCGCTAAGAATACTCTTAAAAATCCGCCAAGCCCTGTTGCTACCGGAATCAACGCATTTCTTAAGGCATGTTTGTAGTAAACCATGCTGTCGCTCAAACCCTTTGAGCGCGCTGTTCTGACATAATCTGACTTAATAATATCGAGCATTGAGTTACGAACTAACATCGTAAGCTCAGTGAAGTTACCTAACATATAACAAGTAAGAGGTAATATAAAATGGTATGCACGATCCCACATTTTACCACCAAAACTTAAGCTGTCGTAATTATCTGAGTATAAATTTCCGATAGGAAACCAATCAAAATGCGATCCCCCAGCAAACCATACGATTAATAAAATACCTGAAACCAGTGGCGGAATTGCATATAAGAAATAAAGTGCCATGCCGCTAATTTGGTCGAAAACTCCACCAGCATTAATAGCTTTTTTTACACCCAACGGAATACAAACTAAATAAGTTAATATCAAAGAAGCTATACCAAACGAAAGAGAAACCGGAAATTTTGATGTGATGACATCAATCGCTGGCTCTTGATATGAAAAGCTTTCACCGAAATCAAGCTTAGTAATGTTTTTAATCCAGATGAAGTATCTTTCATGGACAGGTTTATCAAAACCATACTGCTTAACCATAGCATCTAAAACTTCTTGAGAAATTTCAGCTTTACCGCCACCCTTGCCACCAAATTGAAGTTGCTGGAGTTTTTGCTCAATCGGGCCACCTGGGGCCGAGTTAATAATTAAAAATGTAATTAAAGTTATCCCCACGAAGGTAGGGATAGCCAGTAATATTCTTCTAATTATGTATATTAGCATCTATGATTTACCCGAATAATTAAGGTTTAGCACTCCACCAAGAAGTTACACCAAAATTGTAATTGAAGGTGTCGCCTGGTTGAGCAACTTTTTTAGACATAGCATAGAAATCGTACTTAACATTGAACAAGAATACATATGGAACATCTTCAGCAATTAAAGTGTAAGCTTTTTTGAAGATCGCACCTCGTTTAGCATCGTTAAGTTCTGCGCGGCCTTGGTCAATTAATTTATCAACTTCAGGATTTGAGTAGCTACCACGGTTAGACCCGCCTTTTTTGCTAGAAGATGAATGCCAAATTTGTTTTGGATCCATTTCAACGTCACCGCCACCCCAGCCCATAGCATAAAGTTGCATTTTATTATCATCGATAGTTTTCAAGAAGCTGTTCCACTCTAAGAACTTTAATTCAATGTTAACGCCAGCTTTTTTCGCGTCTTCTTTGATTACAGTCCATTGTTTTTCAGACTCTTTACGAGCGTAAATATAAGATAAAGATAATTCAGTTTTTTTGCCGTTAATTACTTTATCAAGAATACCATTTTTATCAGTATCGGCCCAACCAGATTTAGCTAGTAATGCCTGAGCTTGTGCTGGATTAAACTGAATCGGTTTAACATCAGGAGCTTGCGTAGAATTAACCGACACAGGACCTGTAGCTAAGTCATTTAAACCTTCGTAGAATTTTTTATTCATTTCTTCGCGGTTAACTAAAGAAGCAATAGCCAAGCGCACGTTTTTGTCTTTAAGAATCGGATCTAAAAAGTTAAAACCGATGTAGCCATAAGACTTAGGCATTTTATTTTTAACAGCTTTACCTAAGAAGTTAGGTTGGTTGTATAATGGCTTAAATGGTTTACCAGTAACTGTTAAGTAGTCATCTGCTCTCAATAACTCAACATAATCAAGATCGCCCTTTTTAAGTTTTTCAGCAGTAACGTTCATTTCTTTAGTAAATTTGAAATTTATTAGATTGAAGTTGTGGTAACCTTTGTAGATTGGCATTTTGTCGCCAAACCATTTATCAAATTTCTTAAGAGTGATCATTTGGCCTTTGTCATATTTTTCTAATTTATAAGGACCAGCGCCAACGCCTTCTTTTTGCATTTTTACAGATTTATCAACATTACCATAAATAGATTTAGGAATTACTGTGATGCCACAGATAACGCTTAAATTTTTGAAGTATTTTTCTTTAGCTGTAAATTTAACTTTATGTTTATCAAGTACTTCTACTTTGATAAGCCCTTCATAGTACGGAACTAAATTTAAAGCTTGGAGCTTAGGTTCTCTCACGTGCTCTAATGAAAATTTAACGTCATCAGCAGTTACGGGATCTCCATTATGAAAGAAGGCATCTTTTCTTAATGTAAACGTAAACTCTAACCCATTAGCAGAAGTTTCCCATTTTTCAGCAAGTCTTGGAATTAACTCCCATGTATTCAAGTTACGAGTACACATTGAATCGTGGATGTAATTATTAACTTCAGTTGAATATGTGTCGCCAGCCATGATCGGATGAAGACTTTCTGGTTCATTATCAAGATGGAAATTAAGAACTCCACCTTTAGGTGCATTAAGATTAGGTTCAGTGGCTAAAGATGCAACTGACGCCAAGTTCAAACCAACGAAAATCGTGATTAAAGCTTTTGAAAACATAACTATATCCCCCATTTAGAAATGATTTTACAAAATAAATTTTTGTATTATTTCTCTTGCACAAGACCATGAGCGAAGTTAGCTTTTTATTCAACTTTTTACACATGGCGCAATGGGTTAAAAAACTGAAATCATTTATTTTTTCGGGTTTATGCACTAACTCATTGATATCATTTTTGTTCACTAAAACATGAAGGGCTTTTTTGTATGTCTGACACCAATTCGCAACCAAAAAAATTTGATCCCACTACCACAATTTCATCTGAGTTCGGTATTTTCGGCATCCCTTTAAGCGAGGCCGATTGCAAACTAGTTTTATTACCCGTCCCATGGGAAGTAACCACTTCGTATGGCAAAGGCGCCTCAAATGGACCACGCATCATACGCTCGGCCTCTGAACAAATAGATCTTTTCGACTTCGAAACCAAAAACGCCTATGAAGCTGGTTACTTTATGAAAGAAATCTCAGAAGAGGTTTTAGCAAAAAGTGTAAAGTATAAAAAACTTGCACAAAAAGTAATCGAACTTAAAACCGAACAGTCTGACGATAGCTCGCAAATAGAAAAACTCACTAAAGAGGTTAACGCCGCCTCGGTCGAATTAACTGAATGGGTTTACTTACAAACTAAAAATATTTTAAATAGCGGAAAACTTTTCGGTTTAGTTGGTGGAGATCACTCCACTCCTCTTGGGGCCATCAAAGCCATCTGCGAAAAACACTCTGATAGTAAAAATAGCGAAGTTGGTATTTTACACATAGATGCTCACTCTGATACACGTAAAGCTTATCAGGGCTTTGAACAATCACATGCCTCTATTATGTACAATGTTATGCAATTGCCTATTAAACCAAAAAAATTAGTTCAAGTCGGCATTCGTGATTTCTGCGAAGAAGAATACAATTTCGTAACTTCTCATCCAGATATTAAAACTTTTTTTGATATCGGCATAAAGCAGCGCCTTCTCAAAGGTGAGTCTTGGGCTTCAGTAGCTGCTGACATCATCAACGAGCTTCCGCAAAAAGTTTATATCTCATTTGATATTGATGGCCTCGATCCGCGCTTCTGCCCTTCAACCGGAACTCCTGTTATCGGTGGTCTCTCAGCAGACGAAGTTTTCTTCTTATTCAATCTAGTGGCCCAATCTGGACGTACCATTGTTGGCTTTGATTTAAATGAAGTGTCTTCTGGTGACGCCGAAGAGTCAGAATGGGACGGCAATGTCGGCGCACGCATGCTTTACAAGCTTTGCAACTGGACCATAGTCACAAATAAATAGTTCTGACCAAAGCTCTATAGCTTAAACACAAAACGACCTGATATTCTGAGCAGACATAAAAAGCCACGGAGGTTTTTTGGGTTCGAATGCTTTGGTATCAATTTTATTTTTTTTCGCTGGCGTTTACGTTTTTGCTTCTGATATTCCGTTTAATGAATTAATTCAGCAAGGAGCGATCGAACAACAGAGATTAGCTGCAGCTGATATTTCTGAGCCCCAAGAAGATCCGATTTATTTGAATGTTCAAAAAAAAGATACAACTACAGCCCAACTTGATATCGAAGAAAATAATGATGGTTTAAAAATTGTTTTAAAGAAAAAGACGAAGAAGAAAAAAAAGAAGAAACCGGCTTCGGTTTCTTCTCCAATAATAGTACCTATTAATAATAATTAGTAATTAGCGAGCGTAACGTCTATCCATTGATTCACGGATCTCAGCACCTTCGATGCTTAGACGTGTCCAAGGAATTGCTTTAAGTCTTTCAACTTCGATAGCTTCTTCAGTTTCTTCACATAAACCATAAGCACCGCTCTCGATACGGCCTAATGCACTTTCAATCTCAAATAATTGAGATCTCAATCTGTCATTTAAATTTAACATTTCTTGTTCTGCCAGAAGGCGCATAGTTTGGTCAGCTTCGTCTCCGCCTTTTTCGCCAAGATCCAACTTCTCACGGGCTTCTTTAACTCTATTCAAAAGATCCATTTTTGTTTTCAACAGCTTCTCTTTGCAATCCTTAACGAGCTTATCAGTTAATTTCTCTTTAACCGGTTTAGCCTGCATGCTTTTCGCCATATACCCCTCCATTGAGATCTTTTTAAGTTTTACAATATCGGCATTACCTGCCCAAAACTTAAGTTCCACTTTGGAACCGCCTTATCTAAATGTATTATTGAATTTATTGCAATCAAAAATCTTACAAAATATTAAATGACTTAAACTTTTGATTTTATTGGGTATTTTTGGGAACAAAGGTCTTGTCGTTATGCATTAAAAACCTTAAAAAGTCCAAAAAATGACTTTTACTTAAATAAATTGAGCTTTTTATCTACCTAATAAGACTCAACTAAACCCCCAAGGTAGCTGGCACTTTAGAAGGTAGCTGGCACTTTTTACTAAACTAGTTTATAAAAGTCGGATGCGTTTTAAAGCCATTCTATTGATTTTTAGCTTTTTTTGGATGAGTGAACTTCATGCCTATATAAATTTTGGTTTATGGGCTATGAGCTGCCAGCAAGGCTTAAAAAAAGAGCAAATATATGAGCCTAACAACAGAGTCAGCACCACAGAATTCTTTCACCAAGACGCCCTTTGCAACGATGAATCCTTCAGATTTCAAACCATAGGCACTATTCAATATAATGGTGAAGACTCACGTTTTATTGATTTTACTTACGAGCGCATAAACTTAAGCGTGTTCAAACAAAATGTAATCGATGATTTTAATAAGCGCAAAGTTTGCGGCTTTAATGATTGGAAAGTTTCTGTTCCACAAAATATTACGGGCCTTAAGTGCGCCATTTTCAATTATACCAAAGAAACACAAATTCCAAAACACGGAGACATGAAGTACGGGATCTATTTAGTTGAAGAAAACAGACTTTACTACGGACAACCAAGCCAAATTTTAGATGGCTCAACACCCTCTAAAAGACCAACTGAGTTCAGAAGATCTATAGAACTTCTTTTTCAAAGCCCGTTCTAATATCGTCGCTCATATAAGGCGTTAACATACGTATAATGTGGCGCTTAGCTTTTTCTACAGTACGTTGATTAGGAGCACGGTCTACAGTTTCAAAGAACTGCATAAAACTATTTGATGAGACAAATAATAGCTCACCGATAAATTCCATTTCGCTCACCGATTTAATCGGCTGCATGTAGCCGGTACGCACCCAGTGTTTATAGAGAATAATCATTAAGCGTCCCAATTTCTTTAAATGGGCTCTCCATAACTTCGACAGTTCTGGGTCCTTTTTTCTGAGAGTGTAGAGTTCTCGATGGAAAAAACGATATTTCCAGTAAAGTTGCAAGTTTTTGTCGATAAAGTCGACAAGTTTAATTTTTTCATTTTTTTTTGCTAACTTGGTTTGAGGTTTCCATATTAAACTAGTTTCTTGAGCTAGCCTTTTGAATAGTTCTCGAATGATCTGCTCTTTATTTTTATAATGAAAATAAAGATTTCCCGGGCTCATTTTTAATTCGCGAGCAATGTCATTTGTTGTAACTTCACTCGCAGCATGAGTGTTAAATAGTTCGAGGGCGCCTAGTAAAATTCTCTCTTTAGTTTTCATATGATTATAATAAAACTATATGAGGGGGGTTGAGAACATCTTTTTTTTAGTGCTATACTGAGTATCAGCAACAACGTTAAACAGGAAGTGTAACAATGTTTCAAGTACCACAACAAAAACGCTATAAGTTAGCAACATGGATGTTAGTACCTTTTGGCCTATGCGCCAGCGCATTTTTCTTTTTTAATCACCAAGCTACACCAAGCCTCGAACACACTCTGTTAAGCGACAACCGCCTTGAATCACGAAAAGCTATCGCCAAAGTCATTTCTGAAAATGTAACTCAAAGCAAATTTCCTTCCGAAATTAGTTTTAACTCCGAAGATCCAGAAAAAGTTAATAAATATAAAATCAACTACACCTTGCAAGCCGACCTTCAAGAACACGCAGACTCTCTTTTAAAACGCTACAAACCTGACTACGCTGCTATTGTCATGATGAACGCTAAAACAGGTGAAATCTTAGCTATGACAAGTTTTGAAAAAGGCAATCCAGATGGTACAAATTTGGCTTTGCGAGCAACTTACCCAGCCGCTAGTATTTTTAAAGTCATCACAGCCTCAACAGCAGTTGATAAAGCTGGCGTGAGCCCCGAACACCGCATTGCCTTTAATGGTGGCAACTATACGCTTTATAAAAAGAACGTTCTTTCTGACCGCATCAACCGTTGGACTCGCTTCATAACTCTAAAAGACGCCTTTGCTAGATCCATCAACACGGCATTTGGACGCTTGAGCCTAGAATCAATTGAGCCACAAGACTTATCAGACTATGCAAGAAAATTTAACTTCAACCAAGAGATCGATTCAGATTTCAATGTTGAAATGAGCTCAGCAACTGTTCCTGCTGAAAAAGGCTTCGCACTGACTCAGGTTGCTTCAGGTTATAATCGCTTTAATACATTAAGCCCCGTTCACGGCTCTATGATTGCGTCTACAATTATTAATGATGGCCAAATGCCATCACCATACATTGTAAAAAATATTGCAAATGAAAATAACGAGATTATTTATTCAGGCCAAACAATGATAAAAGGCCAAGTGATCAGCGCTAAGTCTGCAGAAAAAGTTAAGCAGATGATGGAGCAAACTGTTTTAGCTGGCACTTCACGCAAAACATTTAAATATATAGTAAGAGATCGCAAATTCCGCGAAGTTGAAATGGGCGGAAAAACGGGACACTTCAGCGGCACAATGCCAAAAGGTCGTAATGACTGGTTTGTTGGTTATGCTTCAGATGGAGACAGCAAAATTGCAATCGCAGCCATCACTGTAAATGTTAAGCAGTGGACTGTAAAATCATCAGCTCTTGGCGAGATGATGTTTAGAAAATACTTTAAAGATAAAATCGAAGAACGCGAAACTTCTTTAACTGACAATGCCGATCACGACATTGAAAAAGTTGAAAAACCAGTTATCCGTAAAATTGCAAAATCTAACAAACGTAAGTCGAGTTAATTAAAATTCAAATGTAGCAACTACAGGGCAGTGATCTGAGCCCTTTTGCTGCATTAAAATATCAGCAGACTTCAAGTTTTTAAGTAAACCCTCGGTTACGCAAATATGATCAATTCTCCACCCTTTGTTTCTATCTCGTGCGAGCTCACGATAAGACCACCAAGAGTACATTTCAGTTTTATCAGGAAAAAGCTTCCTAAACACATCGGTAAATCCGCTTTGCAAAAATAAGTTAAACCACTCGCGTTCTTCAGGTAAAAAACCTGACTCTTTTGAAAGACGTTTTGGATCGTGCACATCAAATTCTAAGTAAGCCACATTGTAATCACCTACGACGATGATTTGTTTGCCTTTTTTCATTTCAAATTTTAAGTGCGCGACTAATTCTTTTAAAAATTTTTGTTTAAAGTTATGTCGCTCAGGGCCCGAGCCACCGTTCGGAAAATAGATATTGTATAATTCAAACTCCTCGTGCTGGGTCCAAACAATTCGGCCTTCTTTTTCGTAATCTGGGTTATCAAGAGTGGTGATTACTTTTTTTGGTGGATCCTTTAAAAAAGTGGCCACACCTGAATAGCCTTTACGCTGCGCCGAAGACCAATAGTTGTACTCGTAACCCAAGCTCTGTTTGCTAGGCTCTACCTGCTCTTTATGAGCTTTAGTTTCTTGCAAACAAAGAATATCGGGTGCATATTCTTGAACAAATTGGTTTAAGCCTTTGTCATAACTCGCACGTATTCCGTTTACATTCCAGGTTACAAGTTTAACAGTTTTCATTGTTTAAATCCCTCGGGTGTGGCAACAATAATTGAGCATGAGTTTGAAATCAAGTTTCGTTTCTTATTTAAATCAAAAATTCCCAGAACTAAGCCCTGAGCAATTGAATCCGCTTGTATCGGATCAACTGCTTTCGCCATTTCAAATTAAATTGTCAAAAAATCAAATTGAGCAGATTAAAACTGAAGTTAATGCCTATTGGAATTTACGTAGTTGGGGCGAGTTGCACTTGAGTGAACGCTACAGCTCTTTAAACTTAAGAAAGCCCGATAATTACTCGGTCTGCATGAGTTACGACTTTCACATCAATCCTGAAGGCAAACCAGAGCTCATCGAAATTAATACCAACGCCTCATTTTTAGCTCTAGGTTTAGAATTGTATACTTTTTTAAATCTTATAAATCCAATGAGTCATTTTACTGATAAAGACTTAGTTCAAATGTTTTTAAATGAGCTAAGCC
>JBEBIK010000025.1:0-12402 GCA_040080445.1 Pseudobdellovibrio sp. | reverse complement strand
GAACTAATTTAATGTCCGTACCCTGACCTTGGGTAAACGGATTAACAAAAACTGTTTTGATATTTTCTATTTTATCGACCGTTCCCAAAGTGGCATCTACACTTGAAATGTAAACATCTGCGCTAACTGTATTATCTATAGAAATCGTAAATAATAGAATTGAAAATGACTTTTTCATGAGTTTAAATTATCTCATAGGGCTCTGAAGCCCACAATAGCTAGGCGCTTAGACTGTACTGTCGTTTGGTCTAGCTAGGCTCGCTTAAAGCGTTTAGCAATAGCCCAATTGAAAACACTTTTAAAATTTTGTGCAACAGTAAAAGCTAACCCTGTAGCGCCTTCGGGTTCTAGATAAACACTATCACTTTTTACGGCCGACAAAATCTTATTAGCATAATCTGAAGGACTAATACTATCTTTAGGAGTTTCAAAATTTTTAGAATACAAATCATCAATTTTATCAAACATTCGAGTTTTAACTCCCGGTGTAAATAAACACAATGTTGAAACTCCAGTTCCTTTTAGTTCTTGCTCTAAACAATCTGTAAAAGCCCAAACAGCCGCTTTAGAGGCCGCATAAGTACTAGCGCATGGAAAATGCATCACGGCTGAAACGCTGGCGTGGTTAATAATTTTTCCTGATTTTTGTTCTAACATTCGTGGTAGCACCGCATGAGTAATATGAATTAAAGCATTCACGTTTACTTGAAGCATGTTGTAAATATCTTTAAGCGGCTGCTCTTCAAATAAACCACCAGTTAATAATCCAGCATTATTAAATAGCAAATCAATACGCTTATCTTTCAGCTTTTCTACTAAATTCTCTACACCCTGTTGGCTAATAAGGTCAGACTCAATTATTTCTACACTGGGAGCACCAAGTTTTTTTAATTTTTCAACGAGTTCAGAATCAAACTTACGAATAGCTAAGATTAAATAAGCTTTTTCTTTTGCGCAAGCTTCGGCAAAAGCCAAACCTATGCCTCTATTGGCTCCCGTGATGAGTACAGATTTATGAAACACTTCCATTACGATATCCCCCAAGATTTTTTTACGGCTGCTTCTTCTTCGGCATTACTTACTTTTTTAAATTTAGCAGCTCTACCTTTAACAACAGCTTCGCATTCAGACCAAGTGGCATGTTTGGTTAACACACCATTTATATAACTTAAATACCAAACAGTTTTAGGCCCCGAAGAGCTTGATTTACTTTTCATCTCAGGTAGCGGACGTATCTCAGGTAAATCATTTACATCAAATACATAACTTTCAGCTGGCCCATTATAGAGATCTATATAATCATCTTTTGAAAACGCCACGCCTATTTCGTCGCAGCGTTCGTTACCGGCAACTCCCGAATGACCTTTAACAAAGTTCCATTTAATTTCGCAGTTCAGTTTAGTTTTAACGTTTTGCACGGTTTTATCTAACTCTACCCATATATCTTGATTAGACACTTCTTCATTAGCGGCGTTTTTCCAGCCTCGTTTTTTCCAACCAAATATCCACTGAGTAATACCGCGAATAACATAGACGGAGTCTGTAAAAACTTGAATAGACTCGATTTTTTCACTAGCTAATTTTTTTACGCAATAATTGAGAGCTGCAACGACAGCCGCCATTTCCATACGATTGTTCGTTGTGGCTGGATGAGAGTCGCCGAGCTCAACAACACGCCCATTATAAATTACGATGCTACCATAGCCACCAGGGCCCGGATTACCCGAACAAGCGCCATCACAATATATTGTTACTTGGTTTAAATTCATGAGATCAAGGTTGCCACAAAAAATACCCCCGATCACGCATATATGCGTCTACAAAGTTTACAGGTCTCAAGTTGGTACGATCTTAGCTATGTATGACTTCGGACATTTAGAGTTTGAAAAAACACACTTAGAAAGTGGTTTAAATGAAGATAACAGATTTTGTGACACTATTAGCAGCGACTGTCTTAATGTTAGCCAGTAGCAATACGGCTTTGGCCAATACTAGTGCTAATACTCAAAATTCAACCACGACTGCAACTTCTAACACAAAAGTTACGAAGCCTGCACCTGTGGCCACAACTCCCGATTTTAATATTTCTGTAAGTATCTCTCGCAGTACAAGTTTAATTGATTTTCAAGATGGCACTCGAAGTGATTCAATGGACTATAGCGTAAGCCCTTCACTGAAGGTTTCTTTCGGTACTTTCTCGACTGTATTAGCTTACTCTCAGAACTTAAGAGATGAGTACACTAAAACCGCAAGCGACTGGTCTGATATTCCAGTTTCATTCTCTTTTAATAGTACAAAGTTTAAATTAACTGACGAGCAAAATGCTAGAATTTCTTACTCTTTAACTGCAGTTATTCCGAACTCGCAATACTCAGTTAAAAAAGATCAATTACAAACTTCGCTAAGCGGAAAAATAGGCTTTTCTGTAGCCCCGATTGGTGATGGCTTTTCGTATGGTGTTGGTGTGTCTTTAGGTCGTAACTTTCATGCTTATGAAGAAGATATTAATGGATCTGTCTTAAACCAATACTCATCAAATCAAAGTTTAAGTCTGGGATATGGAATGGGCGATTGGAGTATTGGTGCCGATTTTATTAATCGTACTCGTTTGACTTATAAAGGTAATACTAAAAGTTCTTTCGAAATCAGTGAAGAACTTGGTTACTCAGTCAGTGAACACTTTTCTGTAGCGATCGGCCACTCAAATGGCGGCAGCACATTAAAACCTAATGGCACGGATTCAAATATTGATATTTATAACGAAAATAATTCAACGGTTTACGGATCGTTGGGACTTTCTTACTAGTTGGTTGATGAAAGAGGAGCGCATATGAAAAGACAATTGTTGCAAACGATCAAGTTTATCGCCTTATTGGCCTTGATCAGTGCTTGTACGAAAACTCGAAAAGCTGAACTTCCAGAAGATCAGCAAAGTAGTGTTTTTGCTATCACTGAGTTTGGTAATGTAGCTGAAGATTCGCAGTTTAGCGCATCAATCACTTCAAGCACGCAAGAAAGCCTCACGAGCAACTCGATTCAAGCCGTAGATTTCGACAGCAAAATAAGACTTTTTGCTCATGAAGTTAATGTGCCATCACGCATGAAATTCATGTTTGATAATTTACCATTAACCAACTTACAAAACCGCGAATTTAAAATTATTTTCTCGGTTGATAAAGAATATATAACTTCTTATAAAATTGCCACTGATGTGAACCAACTTTCTATTTTAGAAAAGTCGATTGCATTTACGGCTAAAGAAGTTCAGCTCATCACTAAAGCTGGTAAAGTAAATGCGGGCCAAGCTAAAGCATTAACTAATGAACAAAAAACTGCACAGGCTGAAAAAGAAGCCATCAAAAAAGGGCAAGCTAAAGGAACATTATTAGTTCCACTGTTTAAATATAAAATTTCAGGATACGGAACTTTAGCGCGCGTAAAAAATGAATTAAAAGAAGAAACTTCGCGCTTAGAATTAAAAAACTCTGAGTGGAAAGATGCCACTCATATTACTCTTTCAGACAAAACTGACAGCCGCTTAGTTATTGGCATGGGTGTAGAGCAAATCAAGCAATTAAAACAGGTTTTCTCTGAAGATAAATTAGATAATCAAATCATGACGGCGAAAGAGCTTCAAGAGCGCTTATCTGTTGGTATGAAGTTTATGAATCCTGAAACTCCAGTATTCACACGCTTAGATACTAAAGAAATGTTTGTATACGAAATTACTACTCAATCTAAGTTAGATGCAAATATGTTACGCGTGCTAAAAAATAATGGCAGCAACCAACAAGTATTATCGTGTCAGGATGAGTCTGTAGCTAAGTTCATTAAATCTACCGATAAAGAATGCGTTATCATTTTGATGGCTCAAATTCCGATTGCTTACAAAGAAGCTAAGTTAACTGAGGAAAATGAACTTGGAAGTTCGAGTCAACGTATTGAATTAAAAGAAGTTCAAAAAGGCAAATCAGTTGGCTTAGTTGAAATCCGTGAAAATACAGCCGCTTCTCAGGCAAATATTTCTGCCACTTCAGGTTTATTAGATCCCGATAGCACTATTAAGCTTTCTGATATTAAAGGCGAATTTTTCTATCGCCGTACTTTTGAAGCTGCATCAAACATGTTCTTAGGGCGCACAGGTACTTCTGGCGATATGACAATTATTCGTTTTGAACTTGAAGACGACCGTATTGTTGTTCGTAATCAACAGTCTCTAATTACCTACACGGGTCAAGGCCCTAAAGACCGCGAAGAATTAATGTCGTTCCCTGTTACTTATTTTAGATTAGATTCGACTGATGCTATGGGCAATAAATTAACTATGCCTGCATTTAAAAAGACAACCAAACAAGATGCTGAATACGCAAGAATTGATTGGACGAATAACACTATCCCAGATTCAAACTCGCCTTTAGCTTTCTATGCTGGTGGAGCTTGTTTTGCGGCTACTTCTTCATTAAAAGTTACTGACACCGATATGCGTTTAGCAACTGCTGGCGTTTTAAATTACTCTTTAAGTGGTTCTTACACAGTAAGACCAGAAGATTCTTGTGTTGCAACTAAAGATGTAAACTCTGCTTACTGGGGTGGATCTTACCAGTTTAACTTCAACATCACTGAACGTATTTCATTTATGAAACACTCAAATGCAGGGGCTGATGTTCAGTTTGCTCAAAATATTTCAAGCATGGCGCAAGCCGCATTTAACTTCGGTGTTTTCACTTTAGCCGATAAAGTAACTGAAAATGGTACTTTAGCTAACCGTGATGGCAGCGAAAAATACATGCCTATAATTCACGACTTCAGAAATGGTCGTAAACTTAAATACCACTTAGGCGGTATTAACAATAAAGAAGTGACTTCTCCAGAAAGACGCAAGCTATTAGTTGATGCAACAAATGAAGTGATCAAAGAGTGGAATGATACTTTAAAAATTTCTTTCCGTGGTACAAGTTTACAAAGAGATGGCGACTACGTTGAATTAGTGGTTGATGAAAATTCTGATGGCCACTTAGGTGATTTAGACCGCAACTACATCTGGTTACAAGAATTACCAGCTGAAAATGGCTTATTAGGAGTAGCTCAACCTGCCGCCAACCCACGTTCAGGCACAATTATGTCGGCTAATGTTATTGTTTACACAGGTAATACTTTTAACCAAACCGAAGCCTTGTTAAAAATTACTAAAATTTCTCGTCAATACGAAAAAGATATTGCTGAAATAAAAGCTAAAGCTATTGCACAAGCTAAAGTAAAAGCAGAAGCCGATGCTGCTGCTAAAAAAGCCGCAGATGCAGCTGGCGACAAAGGCTCTGACCTTCCTGCTGCTGATGGCTCACAAGATGTAGTTAAAGAAGTTCAGAAATCTAAAATAAATTTAAACAAAGCTTTAGAAGCGATGCAACTTGATAATGCTCGTATTCAACAAGCTTTACTTGGAATGAAAACTTCTAAAAATTCGAAAGCTTTAAAAACAATTTTGACTCGTGATGTTTTCAAAAACGATTCTAAAGGCCAAGATGTTAAGTATGCTGTTAACAAAGATACTTTCCTTAAACATCTTGCTGATTTAGCTGTTAAAAAAGATGCACGTAATAACCCGAATGAGTTTGAGCTTGAAGTTAATAAAGCTTTCATAGACTTCGGTGGTCTTGATGAAAATGTAAAGGTCGCTTTAAAACGTAGATCACAACTTTTAGATGCGGCTATTCGTTTTGATAAAGCTACTAAAAACCGTCCGGGTTGTTTTACCTACTCTCGCGATGACATCAATGACGAAGCCCAATTACTTGATAAAGATCCTAAAGTTAACTTGATGCTCAACTTTAAGAAAAACGTTAAAAGCACTCTGTCTCATGAGTTAGGACATGCTTTTGGTTTATTACATAACTTTATTGCTTCTACTGATAAGGCCAATTACGAATTTAAAAATACTCAAGGCGTGGCTGAAAATACAGGACGTAACTACTCTTCGATTATGGACTATATCGCTGATATCGACATGAAGTATAACGGCCCTGGCCCATACGACGCGCATGCCATTCGTGCGGCTTATACCGGAATGGTTGAAGTGGCTAGTGATGCTGTAGCAAAGGCGTTAAAAGATAAAGCAGTTATTGTTAGTGAAGACAATTTAATTTCAACTACTGAAGTTGTAACTAAATTAGCTGGTCGCGACTCTCTCGTGCATTTCACAAAAGACACAGTTAACAAAGCTGGAATCTTCAAACACTACGCACAATGTGATGATACAAATGTTGGCCAAAGCGTTCTTTGCGCGCGTTTTGATAGTGGCGGAAGTGCTACCGAAATCGTACAAAACTTAATTAACGACTACCACCGTGGTTACGTTAACAGAAACTATGTTTACGATAAAATTCTGTTCGGTTGGTCACAAAAAGCTCAGATTATTAACCGCAATATCGCTTTATTCCAAAACATTCGTTCTTTCTTAGATGAATCGATCATGAGTCTGCAATACGGTACTGGTTTACCAAAAGCTAGATCTAATGGTTTGATCATTGATGAAATAAAAGCTGCTAAAATGGGTTACCAATTCTTCCACGAATTAGTGCGTATTCCTGATGCTGAAGGAATGCCAGTTATGACTATGGTAGACGTCGAAGGCTCTACGACCAAAGTGTTACGCGCCAATCCTGAGCGCTTTATAGCTGTACCTTACAAATTCACTAATGAAGCTGGTGAGGAAGTTAATGACTTTAAAGTTATTGAAAGTCGTTCGGTATCAGATATCGGTATGGCTCGTGATAAAATGAACACGATCGGTATTACTTACGATAAAGCATTTGCCATGTTGTTCTTATTGCAAGCAACACCTTCGCAAGTACGTGACGATAGTAACAACAGCTCGATTTCATACTTAGATTTTGAACAAGCACTTATGGGAATCGAAAATCCGGCTCAGTCTCCAACTATGAATTTAATTTTAGATGTACTACAAAACAATGTGAGCACTGTTTTCTATGCTCCAAGCAATAACGAAACTAAAGCTGAGTTAACTCAAGACGAATTCAATGCTGAAGTTGGAAACTTTAGAGTGCTCCAAGCTAAACCAGTTAACCTTCCAGTTAGTGTTCCGTTATTATTGGCGAGACAAACAAGTATAGGAGCCACTATTGGTTTAGCTCAATCTAAATGGAGAAGTTTCGATGCTTTTGCTGAAACTTTCAAAGTGAGCAAATCAACTAATGGCCAAGCTCCTAAAGATCGTCCGAATGTGGCTAAACTGGGGCAAGATAAAACTTTAGATGATACTAAGGTGCTATTTGCTTCTCAAAATGCTATTGGCTCTAGCGTTTTAGTTAACAATGCCGCTCGTAACGAATACTACATGTTAAATAAAAATAACTTATTTAGACCAGCTATGATTGCGATCTACAATGCTGATGCTAAATACAAAGTTTTAATCGGAAAACTTTTTGCTGCTGCATGTGCTGATGAAAAGTCTGAAGCCTGCCAAGCTTTAATTGCTAAAGATGAGGCTCAGATCATTTCTGAAAATGCAGATATCGCCGCAGAAAAAACTAAAGCTGACGAAGTGGCTCAAGCTTTTGTAGCTAAGTTACGTGAGTTAAATACTTCAGGCCTAATCATTGATAAAGAATTAGATGCTGAAGACTCTCCGATCAATTTAGAGGTACAAGTAGCCCAATTAAGAGAAATCTTATCAAGCCAGATCCGATTAATCTTAGTGGCTAGTAACAAATTAAAAAATGCTGAAGAAGCTCAAATTGAAGAAGTTATTAAAGAAGTTCTTGGTCAAGTTAAACCCATCAAAGAAGCCAATGCAGAACTTGAATCAGTTCACTTGTTTGCGGTTTCGTTCATGGTTATGAATGACATCGGAACAACAATTAAGATTGAAATGAAAAATGGCGACAAACTTGATGGTTCAGTCATTGCGGGACTCATGATGAATACGACTAAATTAAAAGATGATTTAGAAATTCAGTTACCCGTGATCGAAGACTTAGCTATGTACTCGAATGCTGTAGACGCCGACACTGTAGGAAGATAGTTGTAATTAAAAGATTTCTAAAATATCTGGGTTGATTTTTTTATAAAAGTAAGCCTGGTTCTCATAAGTTTTAATTTTTACAACTTTATCCATGGGATAAATAACCGAGTGAACGATTTTCTTATCTAAAGGAATCATTTTCATCGTAAACAGTGCCATGGTATAAAAAGATAACTGCTCAAAGGCTTTATCTGAATAAGCGGGGCTACCCGTTTTATAATCAGATACATGAATTTCATTTTCAAGCTCAGCCCATAAGTCGATTTGTCCTTGAATAAATTTAGACTTAGTTTTTAATCCAAATCCCCACTCATTGTAGCCTTTAGTTAATATTTGATTTAGGTCTATTTCTTTTTGAGTTAGTAAATACTTAACTAACGCCTGTTCGGCTTCACTTAACGACTCCATCAAACTTTCAGTGCTTAAATACTTCATCGATTCAAATATTCGGTGAAGATCCGAACCTTTTTGAGCTTTTTTAAGATGCCCTAAAGAAGCTTCAAAATTATAAGCCTGAGCAATTGCCTTAGAGGAGCTCAGTAAATCGGTTACTGAATTAGTCGCAGCCGTTTTTGTCACATTTTGATTAAACGGCTCTTTGGCTTTGATATGAATTAAAGATGCGGGAGCAACTAAAGGTGGCGCATCTTCGTAGCTAACGGATTGCACGACGTAATCATCAGTTACAGATTCGCCTAATTCAATAGGCCAGCGGCTTCGCTGATACCAGCTTTTTTCAGAGGGCTCGCGTTTACCAATTTCGGCTACTAAACTTAAGCTTTCGATAGCTCTGGTCATAGCCACGTAAAGTACGCGTTCGTTTTCGAGTAATTCACGCTCGTTAAATTTTTCTTTAATTAATGAAGTCCAATCGGAAGATTCATGCATAGATGTAACGTCGTCTAATACCGATAAACTAAATTTTTGCGAAACATCATCAAAAGTAATTTTAGGAGTTTTCGAAAGTTGTGGAGAGTCTGCAAAACCAATTACGATAACATGTTTAAACTGCAAACCTTTAGAGGCATGCACTGTCATTAATGAAACGCAATTAGGTTGAATAACCGGTTGTGCTTCAGAATTTCCTGAGCCTAAATCGCTTTGAAGCGATTGAAACTGCTCGTCTAAAAATAAACCTAACGAAAAACCTTGAGCTTTTTCGGCATTAGCAAGGCTAATTAAAAATTTAAAGATATTAGCTTCACGTTTACCTGTTTTATCATAAAAAGCTGAAAACGAAACAAATGAAGTTTCAGTTAAAAACTGTTTGGTAGTCTGGAGTGCACCAATAACATCG
Source organism: Pseudobdellovibrio sp. (assembly GCA_040080445.1). Classification (GTDB taxonomy): domain Bacteria; phylum Bdellovibrionota; class Bdellovibrionia; order Bdellovibrionales; family Bdellovibrionaceae; genus Pseudobdellovibrio. The sequence goes on along the minus strand of JBEBIK010000025.1, from coordinate 3,064 downwards.
AATAAATCTAAAAATTTAATTAATTTATTTTTCTCTGGATATTCGCTGTTAATAAGTGCTGACCAGAGCGACTGTTGCTTAGCTTTAGAGCTTTGCGCTAGATCTAGTAGGCTCTGGTCGCTCATATAAGCCCATGGGCTACGTATGAGCGTAACTAGGTTCTCGTCATCGTGCGGATTGTTTAAAAATTTATTAAAGGCGATTAAATCTAATATTTCGCGTTTTGCTTCAAAGCCTGCGGCTGCTTGCAACTGCACCGGCACTGAGTATTTATTAGCCTGAATGGCAATTTCTATTAATTTAGAGTTACTTCGAGATAATACGCAAATGTCTTGTGGGTTAACCCCTTTTGAAACTAAGTGTTGAATGTGACTCAGAACAGAGCTTGGCTGATCTTCACTTTTTATAAAGTACGCATCGGCTAAACCAATAAATTTTTTCTCTGACTTCTCTTTTGTAATCATCGGCTTAAATTGTTTACTGAAGTTGGCGAAATATTCATTAATAAATTTCATGAGCGAAGGTTCAGAACGATAATTAGTTTCTAAAAACTGAATCTCGGCATTTTTAGAAAGCATTTCGGCTTGTTTTTCTTCAAAAACTTCAGACCTAGCCCCACGAAATAAATAAATACTCTGCTGCGGATCTCCTACCACAAAGCAGGGCTTATCTTGAATGATTTTATTCAAGAGTTTCACTTGTAGCGGCGAAGTGTCTTGGTACTCATCAATCATGAAATAATCCCAAGTACTTGAAAAATCAACTGCAGCATCAGGATGATCTTCTAATAACTGCAATGATAAGTTTTCTAAATCCGAGATGGTGAGTTCGCCAGTATTTCTCTTATACGACATCATCACATCAAAGAGCAGATTGGTGTATTCATAGAATAATTTATTTATGACTTCATGTTTTTCAATGTAAGAATCCAAAGCAAAAGGATTTTTAAGAGTTTTCCTAAGGTCTTCTATATAGCCATGAGCAATTGGCTCAAATGAAGGCTTATCGCCAGACCATCTTGGCTTTGTGGGTTCATTTTCAATCATTTCAAAAAATTCTTGTTCTTTACCCGCTTTGAGCAACAGAGATATATTATTTAAATATGCGAAATACTCATCCCATTTAGCTGGAACCGCAGTAACAAGTGAAAACACCTTATCAATGCTAGAAATAATTTCTAGCTGTTTTTTCTTAGCCAAATTTTTAAGCTCTTCTCTACTAATGTAAGAGAAGTTTTTACTTTGCGCTTTAAAGTCTAAAACCTTAACAGATAAATCTACAAGTTGTACAAAGCTGTAGTGCTCCATTAAATCTAAAAACTGCGGGTTTTTTTTAAGTAAATCGTTTATTTGGCGTTTTAAGGCACGCTCGTACCCAGCGCCATCAACAATTTTAATTTCTTGTGGAAATTTCATTCGCTCTGCAAATTGCGAAAGAAAAATACTTAATAAGCCATGAATAGTTGAAATATGAACAGATGATTTTTTGTTAATGTACTCAAACACTTCTTTTTCGTTAGCCTCGAGAGCGCTAACGAGTAATCGCTCTTTAACCTCTTGAGTGGCCTTACGAGTAAAGGTGGTCATTACGACCCGTGGGTAGCGTTTATTTTTGACTTTAAACTCGTTAACAAACTCTAAGAAGGTTTTAATCAACTTTGTGGTTTTGCCGGCTCCAGCGCCCGCTCTAATAAATTGCGATTTTGAAGTTACATCAAATGCGGCGCTCGACATAATTTCCTCCAATCGCACATCTTACAAATATCCATATCAATAGGCGCGGTATTAAAATTGTATGAATCTAAATTTTTTAAAACGTCTGCTATACTTAATGCAAAATTTTTTTCAAGCTCAATAAGTTTATCTTCAGTAATCAAAGACTTATTGCGTTTTGTAAGTCCAAACTCATTTACAGCAATAACTTCGTCAATTAACCCTTTTTTAATATCAAAAGTTTTATACTGATAATAAAGAGCCGCTTTAATTTGACTTTCTTCTTTAAATACCAATTGTAGTGCAATCATATAGAGCAACATCTGATAATGATACTCTGTAAGCCATTTTGAATAGTTTTCGACTTGAAAGCCCGAAGACTTATAATCATACACCACACTATACTTATGAGTTTTATGAGTATCTACGCGGTCAATACGAATATTAAAGCTAAAATGCTTTTCAGGCTTATCTAAAACAAATACATTTTTTTCAAGATCGAAGTACATTTGCACGGCTTGCTCGGTTTTAACTGAAAATAAATTAATGCGCTGTTTTTCAAATTCGTAAAATTTTTGCGCCAAAACTAAAAATTTATTTTTTTGAATATTCCAATAAGCATCTTGCTCGGGGTAAATATTAAATTCTAAACGTTTCTTATCAAGAAAATCAGCTACTGTTGCTGGCTTATACTCGCCTTGCGACATTAAGTTAATAATACATTCAAATAAGGCATGCACCAAAGAGCCTTTTTGACGAGGATCTAAATCTAAAGCCACCTGAGGTAAATCACGTAATCTAAAGCCTTTAGCAGCTAATAATTTAAACGAACACTGAGCATAGTTTTCTATATCGCTCACAGAAAGCTGTCTGAATACTTCAGACTTAACCTGAGCTGCATAGCCTTTTACATCTTGTAGGAGCCTAGCCACCTCAACATTACCTTTAAACGCACTGATTTCTTCTTCATGCGAGAATTGCTTCTGCAGTTCATCAATAAGCGTATCATCAGGGCTTAACATTTCTGATTGCGGCGAGTTTTCAATAAAAAATAACGAAGAGTTAATCGGCTCAGAGGTAAAACTTAAGTGCGAAGAAGTGAGTCTAGTGTTTTGATCACAAGAAAGCCCCTGCCAGCGTAAATTAAAATCAAGATAACTTTCTTCTGAGTAATCGACTGCTAAGTCGAATTGAGTACGAAGTGCAATCGAATCATTTAACGACATTAATGCCGTTTGTTTTTTATGATAAAACTCATCATTGAGGCCAATATAAAGTCTATGACTTACATCAATCATTTGCGCCGACATGAGCGGAACTATGTGTACGCCAAAGCTCGAGCTGCGTTTAAT
>JBEBIK010000319.1:0-2873 GCA_040080445.1 Pseudobdellovibrio sp. | reverse complement strand
CCTAAAACGCGGCTACTGTTGTAATAACAAATGTCAGCACTGCCCGTATGAATTTAAAGCTGAGTAATCTTTTAACAAGCCAAAATGAATTAAATTGTAGAAAAGTTTGACAAAAACCCTTAAACAAAAAACACACTTTAGTAAAGGACACTGCTAAAATTAAAGCCTATGAGACAAGAAATGTGGGATTACTTTCCGCGACTTATAGAGCAAAAAATCAATGGGCTATTAGACACAGCTGAACCGACTGCCACGAAGTCGTTTCAGCTCTATAAGGCCTGCAAAAACGAAAGTTTATGGCGTAATTCTTATGAACTTTTTTGCGTTCACTTAAATGATTTCTTTTCACTACCAAGAAATGAAAGAGCCAAGAGCTATTTCGACAAATTTTTAGACCGACCCATGGACCGCGCTTTGTATGATAATTTTGAACTCAACTTTAGAAATGCCAGCATCAATTCAGAGGCTGTAAATGAATTGGCTGTTTGGTCATGCCGCATGATTCAACAAGGCTGCAGCACTCAGAGTGTGGTGGCCTCAACTGACGTTTTAGCCAAAACACTACTAGACATCACAAACCCACCACCCTATGAAAAAGAGCACTCAATAGAATTTGAAGATTTTTGCATTTCATGGAAGAAAACCGTTTTTAAACTATTTGGTAAAAAATATGAACCAGACATGAATAAAATATTAAATGAAATACGTTGGCTCAATAATAAACTTAAAAATCCTGAGCTTGAAAACCCAAGAACTTTTAGACCTAGTATTTATCTCACTCAAACTGAGATTGATTGGACTGAATGCGTACAAAAGGCTGTCTTTGACTATACCGCTTTACCTAAGTTTCCACTAGCACGTGGACCTGAAAAAGAAAAGCTTATCGATTTACATCGAACTGCCGTTTTGTATCAGGCTGTGCAAAATACAAATGAGCCTGAACTTGTTAAGCACCGAGAGAGTATTCGTAATACAATCTTAGAGCAGTGCTCTTGGTTGCTAAGTGAATGTTCTAGATAAACAATTAATTAACAAAAACTTCTTTTAATGATTTAAGTGCTTTTGAAACACCACGACGATTTACTTCGCCCGAAAAGTTTAAAAGAGGTTTACCACGAAAGCATGGAAAACTGTTTAAGTCAGAAGAGGCTGGGGTATTTCCGTTAAAAATTAAGTAAACGAAAGATTCACGAATTAAATCTTCTTCGCTGAAACAGCCGTAACCGCCAGCATCACCCTTCCATGACGTAAATTCATCAATTTGGGATTGCGAAGTTTTGCGGGCAAAATCAGTGGCAATAGCTTTAAATTTTGGATAGGCCTGTTTAATTTCAGACTCTGACAAGGCCCAGCTGTTGTTAGTGTCATGCATAGTGTTCACACCTTCGATGAAAGCTAATATAGAATTCATTGAACGAATATCTGCTGTTTCAATTTTAACACCACGGTTGCCTGCATCGATTCGTGCGATATCGACTACAGACTGAAAATAATCGCTAAATTGGGACTCATTTAATGTGTCTAAGTAAGCTATTAAATGTGGTAAGTTAGAAAAATAAAATCTGTAGTTAGCACGCAGCACTTGATAAAAACAAGTTTCGTGATTCCAGTTTTTATCGAATACATCTAGTGCTGGCAAATTACAGCGAGCATCAGTTAAGGCCGTTGTAATTTCAGGCTCAGTAATAGAACCACTTGTAAGTAAAATACCTAAACTTTCAGAAAGCTCTTTAAATGTCAGTCTTGCATCTCCATTACCTGATCTTGTAAACAAGTTACCCGTTTTAACACTGGCAGAACCTGAGTTATATGTACGAGGATCGAAAGATTTAATAGCCACAAAGAAAGTTTTAAATTCTGAGTACCAATTTGTCATTTGCAATTCAGTTAAGTAGTTAGCGTGAATATTTTCCATTGGGTAGATTTGACCCCAACCTTGCATTAACATACGAGCTAACATTTTAATATATAGTCCACGAGCTAAATCTTTCCACTTTTGATCCCATGTGTTTTGATTTGTAGCTACAGCTATTTTTTTATTTTTAAAAATAATTGGAGTTGATTCAATAAACTCAGATCTTAAATCGTTTACATTGTTAATAATTTGAGCCTGAGTAACTGAATCGTAAGAACTCAGAATCTCTTGTTCGTTTGAAATGCTCAGCGCACCCATTGCCCTTTGTAATTCGCCCAGTGGTGCCGATGTTATTCCACGAGAGGCAAATAAATTTTCGCTGGCGACGCGTTCGATAAGTTTGCTATAAACTTTATAAGTGCCGATTTCACGTTTAATATTGCGGATATGAAAGCTCTTAAGTCCTGAAAAACCTGTGATACTTCCATTAGCACCCGACTCAAATACTCTTACTAATACAGTTCGGTAAAACATGGCCGCAGTGTAAGCAGGAATTTTATAAGATAACATATTACTATTAACTACCGAAGAAACTAATCCATCCAGACTCGCAACTGTAATCATTTGAGTTTTTTTGTACTGTAGTGAGTTTTCAACTAGAGCTAATGCTGATTCAAAAAAGCCAATCGTTTCGTTTAAATCAGCTGAAGTTGTAATTTCAAATTTTGCATAACCATTTGAGTGCATTGCATAAATTCTTAAGAATTCAGTGATATTATCGATATAAGCTAAACGCTCAGTTTCTGTTAATATTGTTTGAGTGCCATTAAGCACTGCATTTACTCTTATGAAAACCTCAACCATAGCTTTTTTATCATTTGTTAAGTTTAAAAGATTAATAATAAGAGTTTTAAAATCTTCAAAGTTATAAGTCGAATTTGCTAACTGCGAACTGCGGTATAAGCTCTTAATGCTGGCATTTAACTGTGCAAATGCATCTTGAATATAAGCTTTAGTA
>JBEBIK010000318.1:0-2877 GCA_040080445.1 Pseudobdellovibrio sp. | reverse complement strand
ACAATACACTGTAGCAGTATAAAAAAAGTTATATTTCTCGTGAGCAAATTGAATAAATATCAAATCGGCCAATAGGCAAGAATTTATTAACCAGCTTTTTTTGATTGCAACTCATTTATCGAAATTAGTATTTGATTTACCATTTTATTCAAATCAAATGGCTTAGAAAATACTTCAGCTACACCGATTTTTTTAACTTCGCTTAATGTAAGATCTGAAAAGCCTGTGCAGAGAAAAACAATTGGCTTTGTTGAATTCATTTGATGAATTTTTTTAATTAACTCGATTCCGTTTACGCCAGGCATGCGACTATCAGATAAGACGATGTCGAATTTTTTATTTTGAATCGAATCCCAAGCTTCTGCTCCATTGCTTACTCCTTCAACTGTCGCGCCATTGTACAAGAGCTGATCGACAATAACGTCGCGCAATTCAGCTTCATCTTCGGCGACAAGAATGGAAAGTCCGATTAATTTTTTCATTTGGTAACCTTAATGTTTTGATCTTGAATTTTTGGAATTTTTAAACAGAAAGTAGTATTTTTTTCAGAGGTTAGGTATTTTAAATTTCCGCCATGTGCTTCAACTATGCCCATAGAAATGCTTAGGCCAAGGCCGGTGCCTTTGCCGATATTCTTCGTCGTGAAAAATGGCTGCATAATTTTATTAGCAACTTCAGTCGGGATACCAAGGCCGCTGTCGCTCACATTAATCGCAATATTGTTCTGATCCTCAGTCACATAAATTTTAATCCATTTTTCATGGAGCTCAGCTATAGCGTCATATGCATTCATAATAAGGTTCATCAAAACTTGCGAAATTTGAGCAGGATGGCAAGGAACCTCGATATTGGGATCACATTCCAAAGTCATTTGAATTGTTCCTGCTTTCAGTTTTTCTGCGCAAAGTTCGATGGTATCATCAATAATGTCTCGTAAGTTCGAGTTTTCGAAAGGATCATTTTCAGAATTTCTAGAATAAGTACGTAAGCCTTTAACAATTTTTGCGATTCGGTCTACTGTTGCTTCTATGACACCGAAATCCCTGAGCCCATTGACTTTATCTAACTGGCCTTCAAGCAAGCGTTGTTTTAAAATTCCAGTTTTTCCACGAATAATAGCCAGAGGATTATTTACTTCGTGAGCTACTCCGCCTGCCATTTCACCAAGAGCTGAAAGGCGTGACGATTCTGCAAGCTGAGCTTCAAGTATTTGTCGCTGAAGATCTAAATTTTTAAATTCGGTAATGTCCATAACTACTGTAACAAAGTTGACAACTTTGCCTTCTGAAATATTTGGAAGATAAGTTGCTAACGTGTGATGAATTGTTCCATCGACGTGGGGGGTGGATTGCTCAAATTGTACGTGCCGTCCTTCTAATACCTGTCTTAAATAAGGTTCAATTTGCATAAAAATATTTTCGCTGAGAAGATCTTTGATATGCTTTCCACGAATTTCATCAGGATTTTTACTAAAATACTTTGAGTAAATCTTATTTGAATTTATGTTCCTCAAATCAGAACTCCAACAACTAATCATATGCGGAATGGCGTCTAGAATGAAGCGAAGTTCGAATTGATTTTTCTCAACTCTTTTTTTATCTTCAATCTGAGAGGTAATATCTGAGAAACTAACCGCAACGCCGAAAAGCTCATGCGAATTTTTTTCAAAATTGGCAAAGCAGAAACTTGCAACCACCTATGATCGCCATTTTCTTTCATAATACCGACGACTTTTGAATTTGCAGCGAGTCCAGTGCGCAAAACCACTTCAGAGGGGTGCTCACCAAGAGCAAGGGGGGTGCCGTCTTCGCAAATGGCACTCCAGTTTGGTCGTTTAGCAATTGTTTCAAAAATATTTTCACGAGTTAGATTAAGAATACGAAGTGCCGACGAATTTACATCTATAAGATTGCCTTGGGCGTCTAGGATAAGAACACCCTCAGAAATGGTCTCGATTGCAATATTGCGAATCCTGAGTTGCAACTCAGATTCTTCTAGTTTTTTAATTTTAGTTCGTAACTTTAAAAGTCGGGTAACTTGATTTGAGAGTGACTTTAGTGAAGTGGCTTGAGTCGTTGACAAGCTACGAGGCTTTGTATCGATAACACACACAGTTCCAATGGGAAGGCCGTCTGGCGAAAGTAATGGAGCGCCTGCATAAAATTGAACATTGGGGCCGCCAGTGGCTAAAGGGTTATCAAAAAATCGTTCATCATTACTTGAGTTTTCAACTACGAAAACGTCATCCTGCAAAATTGCGTGTGCACAGAATGCTAGATCACGTGGGGTCTGATCTGCATTTAGTCCAACTTTTGATTTGAACCATTGGCGATCCCTGTCGACGAGTGAAATCAATGCAATCGGAGTTCCGCAAATTTCCGAAGCGAGTTGAGTAATTTGGTCAAAATCTGATTCAGGTAAAGAATCTAAAATGTTCAAAGCCTGTAGTGACTCGAGCCTTTGTTTTTCATTAGGATGTAGAGTTGCTATTTTCATATTCAAATATTGGCTTTCTTGGTTCTAGTTAAAATTGCGTGACTGGATAATAAGAAAGTGAAGTGTTTTATACGATGCGAAGTAGGTGCTCTTTAGCGGCCGCAATATCGCTGGCTGTTATTTGTTTTGCATAATTGAGCCAAGCTTCTTTGCGCTTAGTTTTAATTATTTCTAGGTAATCTTTGCCTTTATCTGTTAGCCCTAATACTTTGACACGGTGATCAGTTTCGCAAAGCATACGCACTACTAATTTCTTTTTAACCAATGAATCAATTAATCGACTTGTAGTAGAAATAGAAATGTACAAATAGCTTGAGAGCTCATTAATGTTACTGTTTTTGTAGTAATCTATAAAAATTAAAGCCCATAGCTGATTTGTGC
>JBEBIK010000317.1:0-2883 GCA_040080445.1 Pseudobdellovibrio sp. | reverse complement strand
ATGACAGCGCACGGAAGCTTCGAGACTCCCTGTTTTATGGCGGTTGGAACTAAAGCCACTGTTAAGGCTATGACTGTTGAAGAGCTTAAAACTTGCGGTACGCAAGTGGTGCTGGGTAATACTTATCATTTACATTTACGTCCCGGTGAGAAGCTCATTAAAAAAATGGGTGGTCTTCATAAATTTATGAACTGGAATGGGCCTATCTTAACAGACTCAGGTGGTTTTCAAGTTTTTTCATTATCGGGTCTTCGCAAGATGTCTGAAGAAGGCGTTGAGTTTAATTCGCACTTAGATGGCGCTAAACATTTTATATCTCCAGAAAAAAGTATGGAAATTCAAATGGATCTAGGTTCTGACATCATCATGGCATTTGATGAGTGTTTAGGTTATCCAGCGACTGACGATCAAATTAAAAAATCTATGGATCTTACCCATCGTTGGCTTTTAAGATCAAAAAATGCCATGACCAGACCTGAAAGCTTATTATTCGGAATCGTGCAGGGTGGTTTAAGCTTAGAGCATCGTAAGTACTCTTTAGACCAAGTTACTAGTGTTGATCTGCCAGGTTATGCTCTTGGTGGTTTTTCAATCGGTGAGCCCATTCACTTAATGCATGAACTACTTCCAGATATTGCGCCGTTAATGCCTGAAAATAAGCCACGCTATTTAATGGGCGTTGGAACTCCGCTTGATTTAATAATCTCGATTGATGCGGGCATTGATATGTTTGACTGTGTTTTACCAACCAGAGTTGCTCGTAACGGAACTCTGTACACATGGCAGGGTAAGCTCAGCATCAAGAGATCTGAGTACAAAGAAGATTCAGGCCCACTTGACCCTGAATGTGATTGTTATACATGCAAAAATTATTCAAGAGCTTACCTTAGACACTTATTTTTAAGTGGTGAAATATTAGGCTCACGTCTAAACACCATTCACAATCTGCATTTCTACATGTCACTTATGAAAAAAGCCCGCGAAGCCATTGAGCAAGATCGCTGGGAAGAGTATCGCGATGACTGCCTAACGCGATTTGTAAGATCCGACAAACAAATCTAGCAATTGCTTGATCTCAAATTGGTTTAAGTGTTCAATTTTACTTTGAGTTTTCAAATTAAAAGTAAATCGAAAGAGGTCTATATGTTTAATGTATTATTCAGCTCGTTACAGGCTTTTGCAGATGTTCCTGCAGCAGCAACGGCAGCCGTTCCGCAACAAGCTCCAGTTTGGATGCAATTCGTCCCGTTTGTTATCATCATCGGGGTTTTCTATTTCTTTTTAATTCGTCCGCAAGCGAAAAAACAAAAAGAAGTGCAAACTTTTTTGAGTGGTTTAAAAAACGGCGATCAAGTTATTACTCAGTCGGGTATTCTTGGACGTATTACAAACTTAACTGAATCCGTAGCTACTTTAGAAGTTGCAAATGAAGTGCAAATGAAGTTTTTACGTTCTCAAATTTTAACATCTCAGTCTGTACTCCAAGCTAAGAAAGAAGGAAAATAAATGGATGGTTTAAGATCTCGTACATGGTTAGCCATAATAATGCTAGCTGGTGTTTTTACATTCGTAGTACCTAATCTTGTTGATGTGAGCCGTATTAGCTGGTGGCCCGCTACAAAGTTAAATTATGGTCTCGATATTCAAGGTGGATTGCATTTAGTTATGGGCGTTGACGTTGATGGTGTAGTTGCCACTTCAGTTGTTCGCCAAACTCAAAACTTAAAAACTGAGTTTGCTAAAGAAAACATAATCGTAAAAGATTTCAATACTTCTCGTGCTAAAGAAGGGCAATTTACTGTTGAAGTTAATTCTTCTGAAGATGCTAAAAAAATTGATGCTTTCATTCAAAAAAACTACACCACAACATTACAGGTGATTTCCTCAACAGCTAACGCAGTTGAAATTAAATACTTTGATGCAAACTTGTTAGAACAAAAACAAAATGTAATACGCCAAGCCATCGAAACCATACGTAATCGTATCGATGAGTTCGGTGTAGCTGAGCCATCAATCACTCAACAGGGTGCAGATCGTATTTTGGTGCAATTACCAGGTATTGCTGATGCTGAAAAAGCTAAACAGTTAATCAATACAACAGCTCGTTTAGATTTCATGATAGTTTCATACGAAGTAGCACCTGAGCAGTTACGTCAGTTAATTGATGAAGCTGAAAAAGCAGGTTCTTATTCATTAGCTACTTTAAAGTACACGGAGTACGTAGCTCGTTTGAATAAAGACTTGGCTGCTAAGCTACCTGCTAAAACTGTTATTTACTTTGAAAAAACAGAAAACGCCAAAAGCTTAGAAGCTGGTGCTCAACCATTCTTATTAAAAACAGACACAGATCTTACAGGTGATTATTTAGATAATGCGGCCGTTTCTTTCGGGCAGTACGGTGAGCCTGAAGTTGCTATCAGATTTAATCCTATTGGTGGAAATAAATTTGCCGACTTAACTGGAACACACACGGGCGAACAAATGGCCGTAGTTCTTGATAAGGTGGTAAAAACCGCTCCTAAAATCAACGGTAAAATCCCTAACGGACAAGCTGTTATTACTTTAGGTTCTTCTACAAATCGCGATACACAATTAAATGAAGCAAAATTAATTGCAACAGCACTTCGTGCAGGTGCATTGCCAGCTTCACTTGAGCAATTAGAAGAACGTCGTGTTGGTCCTTCATTAGGTAAAGACGCTTTACAAAAAGCTACAGCAGCGGCTCTAATTGGTTCGGCTTTAGTTATTTTTATAAAAGCTTCTCTTGGAGCACCAATAGCAAAGTGAACTTCAGCTTCCCCACCTTTATCAATAGTTTGACCAAATAAGTTTTTATGAATTAATGTATCTGTTAACCAAGTAGGTTTTAACCAAGCTCTAGTC
>JBEBIK010000024.1:0-12472 GCA_040080445.1 Pseudobdellovibrio sp. | reverse complement strand
CACTACACCAGCATCGCTGGCTAATACATTTTCAGCCATTGCCATGGCCGAATAAAATTTAGCAATACCCGCATAGGCGCGATCAATTGTATCTTCGTTAAAATCGGCCACACTTCTGTAGTGCACCGATAAAACAATCCACTTATAAACTTCAGCATGATTTTTTTCTGAGAAAGAACGCATGCTCACCACATTACCTAACGACTTCGACATTTTGGTGCCGCCAAAGTTAAACATATTCCAATGCATCCAGTATTTAGCCATTGCGTGACCGCTGCAGGCTTCTGATTGCGCGATTTCGTTTTCATGATGCGGAAACACTAAGTCTAAGCCGCCCCCATGAATATCGATCTGATCGCCAAACATACCGCGCACCATAGCCGAACACTCAATGTGCCAACCTGGGCGGCCTTCGCCCCAAGGAGAATTCCATTTAAGTTGCTCGGTGGGTTTTGCGGACTTCCAGAGTGCAAAGTCTAATGGGCTTTTTTTATTAGCGTCGACATCAATGCGCACGCCATCTTTCATTTCATCGGTTTTACGATTGGATAATTTTCCGTATTCAGGAAATTGTGAAATTTCAAAATTAACATCATTGCCAACAACATAAGCTTTTTTCTTTTCTATCAACTCTGTAACCATCGAAATAATTTCAGGTAAAAATTCAGTCACTCTTGGGCTTTTGTCGTGTGCACGAAGACCTAAAAGAGCGAAGTCTTTTTTATACTCTTCAACATAGGTATTTGAAATTTCGTCAGCTGACTTGTTCTCTTTATTTGCACGGTTTAAAATTTTATCGTCAACGTCTGTAAAGTTTTGCGCATAGGTTACTTTATAGCCTGAATGCTCTAACCAATTTCTGATAAAATTAAATACAACTGGGCCTCTGAAATTACCCACATGCAAAAGGTCATATACCGTAGGGCCGCAAACGTACATCGTGACGACACCCGCTTTGAGGGGCTTAAATTCTTCTGTTGCACGAGTCATCGTATTGTAAACTTTTAACATCGAGCTATAGCTTTCTCCGCGCGGGCTAAAATAGAAGTTTTATTCATCAACGGAACTAAAATTTTTAATTCAGCGCCATGAGGTTTACCAATCAAAGCTATACGCACAGGGAAAAATAAATTTTTACCTTTTTGGCCCGATTTGTTTTTGACTTCATCTTGAATAGCTAAAAAATCAGCTTCAGTAAAAGATTCTTTCGGGTGTGCAATAACCGCAGCCTTCCATGCTTCTAGCACTGGCTTAGTTGATTCCAACTTTAAAGTCTCTTCGCTTTCAGCATGAATTTCATATTGAGCATCATCAAGTGGCGAATATAAATTTACAGCGTCAGCTAAAGTTTCAAGATAAGGTTTAAAAGTTTCGACAGATTGCATTTGCCAGTTTAAATCAGTTGGTAAGTTTAAGTTGGCTGATTTTAAAAATGGTTCGATCTGTTTGTAAATTTTTGCATTTGGAAGTGCACGCAGGTGTTGAGCATTAACCCATTTTAATTTAACAGGGTCAAAAATAGCTCCTGCTGAATTTACTCGGTCTAATGAAAATACAGATTCCATTTCTTTAAGACTTAAAATGTCTTTTTGATCTGGATGCGACCAACCCAAGAGCGCCAAGTAATTATTCATAGCTTCAGGCAAGTAGCCCATAGTTTTAAATTGATCGCAGGCCACAGCCCCTTTGCGTTTAGAAAGTTTTTGTCTTTCATCGTCTAAGATTAAAGAGATATGACCAAACAGCGGAGTTTTCCAACCCATGCCTTCATAGATCATGAGTTGTCGTAGTGTATTTGGTAAATGCTCTTCAGCACGTAGTACGTGCGAAATTTTCATCTTGTAATCGTCGACAACACAACAAAAGTTGTAAACTGGCATGCCATCAGAACGAAGTAGTACGAAGTCTCCAACCATATCCGATGGAAATTTAACTTCGCCGCGAATGAGGTCATTTAAAATATAATCTTTTTTAAGTTCACGAGTTTTAAAACGAACAACAGCTTTATCGCCTGTAGCCATTCGAGCCCGAGCATCAGCTAGAGGCAAATTTTCATAAGGTGACTCAACGTGAGTTTGTAAACCTTGGGCTTTTAATTTTTCTCTGGCGGCTTCTAGTTCTTCATCGGTCATGAAGCAGTAATAAGCTTTTCCTTTTTCTAAAAGTTCTAAGGCTACTTTTTGATAAATCTCTAAACGCTCACTTTGTTTATAAGGACCATATGGGCCTATGTCTTTTAAAGTGATTGGATCTACTCCCTCGTCCCAATGTAAACCTAACCAATTTAAATCATTAACCATCATACGAAGCGACTCATCAGTTGATCTGGCTTGATCGGTGTCTTCAATTCTTAAAATAAATTTTCCGTTATTTTTTTTTGCAAAAAGATAATTAAATAAGGCCGAGCGAGCTCCACCTACGTGAAGATAACCGGTAGGACTTGGTGCAAATCGGACTCTAACTTCTGATGACATAGGTACCCCTTAAAAAACAAAAAGCTCGGGTTTTAGCCGAGCTTTTGATATTGCATTTTTGAGAGTGTTTTGTCAGTTACTACTGTACGCCAAAGATAGCTTTGATCTCAGCGTCAGAATTAACCACGTCTTTAACTTCTGGAGCTAAGTTTAACTCTTTTAAAAGTAGGTTTTTAGCAGTATCGAGCATTTTCTTTTCGCCAAAACTCAACTCTTTATCAACTTTTAATACATATAGGTCGCGTAAAACCTCAGCAATTTCAAATACAGAACCCGTTTTGATTTTTTCCATGTAATCACGGTATCTACGGTTCCACGTTTGAGTGTCGATTTTTACGTCTTTGTCTTTGAGGATTTCTACAACTTTGGTTGCTTCTTCTTTAGAGATAAGAGGACGAAGACCTATTTTTTGAATATTAGCTGCAGGAATCATAATTTTCATTCCGGTTTCTAGAATTTGAACCGAATAGAATTCATGCTTAGTTCCGAGAATCTCTTTGGATTCAATCGAAGCAATTCGACCAACACCGTGGCCTGGATAAACCGCATGATCTCCAACTTTGAACTGTGACATTAACCCCACCTTTACTGGTAGTAATTTTTAGATAGTCTAATAACCATGCAAGTTATAGCACTTTTGACACTTGCCAGCAAAGATTAAGCATAAAAAAAGCCCCTTTTGTAAAAGCTTCACAAGAAGGGGCTTGGCAACGTTTATAGACTATTTAAAGCAAAAGTGCCAGCTACCTTTTAAGGTGCCAGCTACTTTTTTACTGAACAGAGGCTACTAAAGCAAAAGCTTGTTTACCAGCTTTACCCATAGGCACGTTTAAGCCTTTAACTCGGATAGTAACTTCACCCGCTTCTACAGCGCCTTGTACAAATGAGTGATTATTAATCTGATCATTTGCGCTGAGAACTTTTCCGTTAGCTAAAACAACTTCTAAATCTAAGTCGTTTACTAAAGTTTTGCTTGCATTCACTGATCCTGGAGCATCAGTCCAAACGATGTTCACCACTAAGTGACCAGATTTTGGTACTACAAATTTAGCCGTTTCAGTTTCGCCTGTGGCCACACCTTTAGAGTCTGCGATCAATAGAGATCCAGAAGTTCCTAAAGATACAATTTGCGCCACATTTACGCGGCCATAACCTTCGTCGTTATTTGGACGTAAGGTTAATAATTCTTGTCCACGGTTTGCACCCACTTCGCCGTACTGACCTGGAAACATCTCTGTAGCTGTATGAAGTAAATAAGCTTTAACTAAAGCAGCACTTGGTTTAGCTTGCGCCATTTTTTCGATTAAGAACTGACGAGCAATCGCTGCACCAGCCGCAGTTAACGGACAGGCCATTGAAGTACCACCAGAATAAACGTAATCATTATTGTAAGCACCCCATAAAACTTCGGCACCTTTTTGCTGAGACTTAACAGATAAAATGTTTGTTCCTGGAGCTACGATATCAGGCTTAATACGACCATCAGCCGTAGGACCACGCGAACTGAACATCGCAATACCATTGATATCATCAGATAACATAGATTCAGTAATTGGAGCCGATGGCCAATTTTCAGGAGAAGATTTTAATTCTCCGATTTTCTTTTGAATACCACCAACCGCCAATAAGTTTTCGCTAGCACCCACAGTTAAAGCATTTTTTGCTGTCCCTGGAGTACCAATTGAATTGGCATCAATACGACCGTCTTTATTTTTATCAACACCACTGTTACCAGCTGCGAATAAAATTAATAGGTCTTCTTTGTCGAACATAACTTGGTCTACAGTGGCTGCCATTTTTTCGTAAGCACCGAAGTTAGCAGCCGCTCCCCAAGAGTTGGTGTGAAGTCTTGCACCATCAGCATAAGCTTGGTTGAACATGCCAGCTAAGTTAGAAGGAACAGATAAGTTATTTAAAATTGGCGACCACATACCTTGAGCCACCATTAGCGCAGAAAAAGCTCCACCTTTAAGTTTACCGCCAGAACCCGTTCCACGTCCTAATACCGAACCCGCAACGTGAGTTCCGTGCCCCATTGGATCGGCCCAAGTTTTACCAAACATACCCACAGCGTAACCCGATTTAACAGCGCCACTGAAGTCTTGGTGAATCGCACGCGCGTCGCCAGAATCTAAACCTGTATCGGCCATTCCAACGATTTGATTTTGACCAGTTAGGCCCATAGTCCAAGCGGCGTCAAAATTCATTACTTTAGTTCCTGTTTCAAAACCATTTAAGTCTGAGTAATCGCCTGGAGCCGCTGGAGTTGGCTCAGCTGTTGTGCCGTCTTCTAATAACACGTGCAATGGTTGAACTTCAGCAAAAGCTTGAACGTTTTCAACACCTGCTACTGCGGCAATTAAAGAAAGATTTTTGCGCTCTGTTGTTAACACGAAGTTACGATCAGCAGATTTTTGAATTAAAATATTTTTTGAGATATTTTTAATAGTTGCTTCGATAATAGTTCTTTCACTTTGGTCAAAAACGCTCACGATAAATGTTTCGCGAGTTTCAGAGGTTAATGAGCTTAGTACACCCAATGTGGGCGAAAGCTTCATATAAGCTTCAAAAGCCAATACAGCTTGAACTTTAGATAAATTTTTAATCTGTTGAACCGTTTTGTAGTCGGCTCTTACGATTAAAGCGTCTTCTGGTAAGTAACTGTAAATAGTTACGCCACTTTGCTGTAATTCTTTTTTAATAGATTCAGTGATTGGCTTTTTGTACTGAACGATCCACTCCGTTTGTTCGGCTTCTGGGTTTTGGCTCAATGTAGAGCTTAATTTTTGCGTGTTAATTACACCCGAGTTGAGTTTGAGTTCAGTTCCAGCGAATGCTGAAAAAGACAACAGAGACAATAAAATCCCTAGTTTCATAATTCCTCCTTGAAATTAATTAAACAATGCCAAAATTGCACCACGACTTAAATTCAGGAGCTAGAAATAAATGCGATAACGCAAGATGAAAATGAAATTAATTCAATAGATAAGCTTTATGTTCATATTTGTACGAACTATGAAGCTTGAAATGCGCTTCAAAGATCTGTATTAAAGCCTTACTGGAGAATTCATGAAATCAATCGAGTTATTATTGGCCATTATACTTCTTAGCTCTTGCGTGTCTTTAAACAAAAGCTATGCAGATGAAACAGACCCAAGCGTTGTGCAACAAATCGACTTACTAAAATATTCTGGCAAATGGTTTGAAATAGCTAGAAAGCCAACTTTTTTTCAAAGAAACTGCGTGCGCTCAACAGCCGAATATCAAGTTATTGATGACAGCTCAGTATCTGTTTACAATGTTTGCTACAAAGCCGACAACAGCACGAGCGACATATCGGGCACTGCTAAAATATTAGATAGAAACGAGCCAGCTAAACTTAAAGTAAGATTTAATATTTTTGCTCAAGGCGAGTACTGGGTTACAGATTTAGATCCTAACTATCAATGGGCTGTTGTAAGCGCTTCTAAGAAATCATCTCTGTTTATTTTAGCCAGAGAAGCTCCAATGAAGCCAGAATTACTAAAACAAATACTAGACACTCTAAAAGCTAAAAACTTTAACGTCGAAGAATTGGTTTTTGATCAATACTAATGAAAACATTAATTTTATTAGCAATTCTAACAAGTTTGAATTTTGCACACGCTGAGTTTAACAGCTATACGACCACTGTAACTGACTTAAGTGGAGACAAAAAAGTTTTATTTAATATTAATGCTACAAAAAAAATAGTTGGCGACAATTTGTTTTTAGATGTTTTAGCTTTAGACCAGAATCAAGATATAGCTATTAAAGAAAATGCTCAAATTAATAAAAATACGGCTGATATAGTTGAGTATAATATCGTAAATAACCAAACACTTGAAACTGGCGAAGTGCTTGTAAAAGATAAAATTACAATTAAGTACACGGATGCAAACAATAAAATCACAACCAAAGAAATTTTAAAACCAGCGCGCTTAGTAGCTCCCGCTAACTTTGAGCTCTGGATTATACGTAATTTTGAATTACTTAAAAAAGAAAAAAGCCTTACGGTTGATTTTTTAATATGGGATCGTTTAGAAACTCTTAAGTTTAAAGTTAGTTATTTGGGAGAAATCGACCTCAAAGGCGAAAAAACTCAACTATTTAAAATGAATATAGATAATTTTTTACTGGCTACTTTTATTACGCCTATCAAAATTTGGTTTAAAGCCGACATGAGCGAAATTAAACTCTATAAGGGGCGCGTGGCTATACGCAAAAAAGTAAATTCAAAATATGAAGATTTAAACGCAGACGTAGTTTACAGTTACAGCAAATAAAAAAAATCTAACTTTTTGCGGCTTTAAATAAAGCTATGACTTTAATTTTTTGCTCGCTATGCTGAACTATTGGCTTTGGATATACTGAGCCACGTTCACCCTCAGGATTATGAATAGTTTTTGAACTATAATTTTTAAGTTCTGGAATATACGTTTTTATATACTCACAATCTGGATCAAATTTTTCGGACTGTAGCCATGGATTGAAAATTCTAAAATACGGTTGAGGGTCACAGCCTGTAGAGGCCGCCCACTGCCAACCGCCATTATTGGGAGCTAAATCACCGTCTAAAAGCATTTTCATAAAATAATTTTCGCCCCAACGCCAATCGATCAATAAATCTTTAACTAAAAACGAAGCCACAATCATGCGTACACGATTATGCATCCAGCCCGTTTGATTCAGTTGGCGCATGCCTGCATCGACAATTGGAAAGCCCGTTTTACCTTCGCACCAACGTTCGAATTTTTGTTTATCATTTTCCCACTTTAAATTTACGTATTGAGGTAAAAAGGCTTGTTTTTCGCATTCGGGACGCTGGTACATAATTGAATAGTAAAACTCGCGCCAAGCAATTTCTTTAACATACTGAGTGTTTTGATTTTGTAGTCCAAGTAGCGACATCATCTGAGAAGAAACTAAACTTCCGTTTTTTTGATAGATCGAAAGCTTCGAGGTTCCGTCTAAATAAGGTAAATCGCGTTTTTCAGAGTATCCTGAAAGTCGGCCTTTAAATTCTTGTAGTCTATCATAGGCCACTTTAAATCCCGCTTCAGGAATTGGTATGCTTACTGATTTATTATTTTCGTTTTCAAACTTTTCAAGGCTGTCGCGGAAAGGCATGGTCTTAAAATCTGACCATTTTAATTTAAAAATGCTGTCTAGTTTATTATTTGTGAGCTTATCGTAGTATTGGTTTACAACGGCTTGGTCTTGAATACGTTTGGCAACTTCTGGTGTGTTGAGCTTTTCGAACCAACGTCTGAAGTAAGGCGAGTAAACTTGATAAAAACTTTTATCCTCTTTTAAAACTTCATGAGGTTCGATAATAACATGATCGCGCTCTGAATGGGTTTTAACGCCAAAAGACTCAAATATGCTTTTAAGATTTTCATCACGACTTCGCGCAAAGGGTTCGTAGTCAGTACCGTAACTCACCACTTCTGGTAAACCTAATTGTTTAAATAACTCTGGAAAAGCTATGTGTGGCTGCTCGTCTATCACTAATAAATCACCACCTTGAGCCTGCAATTCTTTTTTTAGCTCGGTGAGAGTTTTTAGAAAAAAGGCAAAACGGTTATGCGAAAAATCGGAGCGTTTTAAAAAAGCTGAATCAAAGCAAAAAACACCGAGCACGTGACCATCGCTTACTTTCCAGCTGTGACGTAAATTCGCATTACCCGTAATACGCAGATCGCGCCTGAACCAGTGAAGAGCGTACTTTTGTTTAGACATAATATTAACCTATACCAGCCATTGCCGCTGGTCCATGAGCTTTTAAGAGCTCTTCTTTAAGTGGTTGATTTTCTTTTTTAGTGAGACGTGAATCTTTATGCAAAACTTCAAAAGCCGCATCTCTTGCTGCTTTTAATATTTCAAAATCACGCACCAGATTGGCCATTTTAAAACCTGGAAGTCCCGATTGTTTTGAACCCATAAATTCTCCAGGCCCACGTATTTCGAGATCGAATTCGGCTACTTTAAATCCATCGCTGGTTTTTTCCATAAATTCCACACGCTGGCGAGTTTCAATTGAAACGGCGTAACCCATAATCATAATACAAAAACTTTTATGCTCGCCGCGCCCTACTCGACCGCGGAGCTGATGCAGTTGCGACAAACCAAAGCGTTCAGAATGTTCAATCATCATAATTGTTGAGTTTGGCACGTCAACGCCGACTTCAATAACAGTGGTAGAAACTAAAACATCAATTTTATGTTCACGAAACTCAGTCATGATCTCGTCTTTTTCGGCTGGCTTCATTTTTCCGTGTAAAAGACCAAATCTGGCTTTGGGAAATTGGGTTTTTAATTTTTCATATTCATCAGTGGCATTTTTTAAATCTATTTTTTCGCTCTCTTCTACGAGTGGATACACAACATAGGCTTGGCGGCCACGCGCAATATGATCCATCATAAAATCCAGAGCCGCAGCTCGTTTAGATTCGGTTATAACTCGAGTTTGAATAGGAGTTCGACCTTCAGGCATTTCGTTAATAATCGAAACGTCTAAGTCTCCGTAAACGGTCATGGCTAGAGTTCTTGGAATTGGTGTGGCGGTCATAATTAAAAAATGTGGTGAAGCGCCTTTATTTTTTAATTGCCCACGCTGAGCTACACCAAATCTATGCTGTTCGTCGATAATTACTAAACCTAAGTTTTTAAGCTGCACCCAATCTTCTATTAAAGCATGAGTACCTATTAAAAAATGAATTTCTCCACTCATTAATTTTTCGAGAATTTCTTTACGATCTTTGGTTTTTGTTTTTCCGGTGAGTATGCCGACTTCTACCCCTAAAGGGCCTAAAATTTTCTGGGCATTTTTAAAGTGTTGCTCCGCTAAAATTTCTGTAGGTGCCATTAAACAAGTTTGAAAACCCGAATCAAAAGCTTTAAGCGCTGACATAAAGCTCACTAAAGTTTTTCCAGAGCCCACATCACCTTGCACTAAGCGGTTCATGGGTTTACCGCTTTCTAAATCTTTTTTAATATCGTAGTAAGCGCCCATTTGCGCATTCGTGAGTTTAAAAGGTAAAACTTTAACTAGTTTTTCTAAACTTTTTTCTAGAGATGAAAAAACCAAACCTTTTTCATTTTTAAGACCCGCTTTTTTTGAAGCTAAAAAAAGCTCGAGCCAGAAAAACTCTTCAAAAATAATTCGCTTGTGTGCTTCTGACTTAAACTCGTTATAGTCTGTGGCATTTTCGGGTTCGGGTTTATGCAATCGATAAAGTGCTTCATCCATACCAATTAACTTTTGCTTGCGTACTAATTCTAACGGAAGTTTTTCGGCAGGCCATTCTTTGATTTGCTCAAAAGCTGCATGAATCATTTTTTCGATTTTAGCTGAACTCAAACCTTCGGTTTCGACATAAATCGGTATTAAAGCATCTTTGATGTCTTCATCAGGCTCAATATCTCGAAGATCTGGATGATGAAACTCTAAACGCCCGCGATAGTTAGTCACTTTACCAACAACACGCACTTCTTTGCCTTGTTGAAATCTTTCGAAGTATCCTTTGTAAGGAGTTCTAAAAAACTTACAACGAATTTGCGCTGAAGCATCACGAATCATAATATCGTAAATTTTTCTTGAGGATTTACCCATATTGTAAGAAGTGACGTTCATCACTTTGGCTTTAAGGCTAACCACATCATTTTCTTTAAGACTGGCTATATTACGAGCAGCTCTTCGATCTTCATAGGCTCTGGGGTAATTCTGCAATAAATCTAAAACAGTTTTGATACCGTGACGAGAGAACAAAGCACCAAGCTTTGGTCCCACTCCTTTTACAAATTGAATTTCAGTCTCTAGACGAAGGGCCATGAGTTCATTTGAAGTCAAAAAAAAAGCTTCGTCAAACTCTCAAAACAGATACACTTTAAAAAGATGATAGGAAGCGAATATTTTAGAATTAGACTCAGCACAGTAAGAGCTTTTGAAGAGCTGCCTTTTGATATATTCATTTATCTTGATAACAAAGTAATCAATTACGTTAAACAAGGCGAAATGCTCACAAAAGACAAAATCATCAAACTCCATGAAAAAGACAGCGGTGAATCTTTTTTTATTCATATAAGCCAACAACAACTCTACCGCGATCATGTTAAATTTTCGATGAATTCAGATCTTATATCGAACCACGATAAAGCCGGTATTTTACGCGAAAGCTCGATCGCAATTTTAGAAGATCTCTACGAAGCTGAAGATGTGGGCGCTGCTCTTGAAAACTCAAAACCCATTATCACTGAACTCTTAGATTTTATGCAGAATGCGCCTGAATCTATTGGTAAGTTAATTAGTCTTTCTGGTCATGATTTTTACACTTACAATCACTCTTTCGATGTGAGTATTTACTCATTAGGTTTAGGCCAAGCACTGGGTTTTGATAAAAAAACTTTAGAAGAATTAGGCCAAAGCTCACTGTTTCATGATGTGGGTAAACGAAATGTTTCTTTAGATATTCTTTGCAAAAAAGGCCCTCTCGATGAAAACGAATGGGTGCAAATGCGCATGCATCCCACATTTGGTTTAAAAATATTAAATGAACACTCAGGTATCAGCGACGCCATTAAAGCAGCTTGTTACGAGCACCACGAATCTTGGGCTGGCGGCGGCTACCCTCAAGATATCTCAGGCCAAGAAATTCACCCTTTTGGTCGCATCGTAGCTCTTACCGACACTTATGATGCTATGACCACGCAAAGATCATACAATAAGCCAATGAAGCCCACTGAGGCCCTGAACATGATGAAAGATAAAATATCAGGAAGATTTGATCCAGATATGTTAAACGCCATGTATTCTATTCTTTTCAAGATGGAAAAAAAGGTTTCTTAAAATTTATAAAGTAGCTTACTTAATAACCTTGTTTTTTTAAAAAATCAGCAATTAGCGAAGCGTTGTAATCATTTCCCAATTTACTCCAATGCCCTCGCCAGGAATATTTAATTTTTCTCTAAGATGAATTTGTAAATTCTTATTATTATAGGCAATCACTTTAATCCCATTTTTTTCTAGCCGTGTTTTAAAATCAACTGAAAAAAAATTATCAACAATTGGTAAATAAACATAAAACTCTAAATTAAATTTCTGATAATGTGTCTTTAGAAAATTTATATATCGAATATATTTTTCTATATATTCATCGGAATAGTGTTTAGGTCTTTCAAAACCTATGAATTTTAAAAAATTACTTTTGGCTAATATCTCTCGGTGATAAAACAAAAGTCGATTGCTCTCAAAATAAGAACCCGTCGAAATAAGCTCTCCAGCATCGTTGAAATCATACGTATCTTTCAATTGATATTTCATCCACTTTGCAGGGCCTTCATGGCACTCAACTGAACAAAAAGTACGAGTAATATGTGTGTTAAACATTGTGTAAACAACAGCACCACCAAGATTATTAATATCATTTAGTCTCATGTTTTTAACGACATCACTTAAAATTTCGTTCATACCGCCGCCTGGTATTCCCATATTGTACACATTATACTTAGGCATTTTTTGATAAAGAAAACTTGCCAAGTCTTCGCCTTGATTAACACCAATACCAAAAGTCATAGAACAACCCAGCAGCACTAAATTTTTATTTTTTACATTTATTTTTTACATTTATCTTTTGCATTTCAACTTTGCGAGTTCTGTTTTCGTTAAACTCATAAGTTGCGTTAAAAAAATCAATATTTCTCGTATGAGAGTGACTTCTTTCATTAATTTTATAAGGTTTTTGTCTAAAGCTTTCAAGACCCATAATGTATCGTTTGGCAACAAAGGGTTCTGAAAACCTTTGCATATTATCTGAATCTGTTTTGAGCTCGTTAGTCATTTCAAATTTAGCTGGCTTATAGCTTTTAGATTTTTCAGATACTTCATGCAACACATCTGAAGAAGGCTCTGGTAAATCGAGTTTTGCTTCATTTAGTGTATCGTTAATATCGTAGGTTTTAGCATTAATACTGTCTCTTAT
>JBEBIK010000316.1:0-2905 GCA_040080445.1 Pseudobdellovibrio sp. | reverse complement strand
TCTGATCAGCAAAGAAGAATCGCACTCATTAAAAAAGACGTGCTTTCTAAAAACTTACCTTCAGCTGATATCGCGGTAGCTGTAAATTTTTCTTACTTCTTTTTTAAAAAGCGTGAAGTTTTAAAAAGATACTTTGAGAACGTTTATAAATCTTTAAACAGCAACGGAATATTTGTTCTCGATATTTTTGGCGGCACTCAGTGTACGGATGCTATCGAAGACAGAACTAAACACAAAGATTTTACCTATTACTGGGATCAGAAAAGTTTTGATCCGTTAACTAGCGAAGCTTATTTTGAAATTCATTTCAGACACAAAGGTGTTAAGCACGAAGGTGTATTTAGCTATGACTGGCGTATGTGGAGCATTCAAGAAATTCGTGAGTTGATGCTTGAAGTTGGTTTTCAGAATACAAAAGTATACTGGGAAGGCACTGATAAAAAAGGAAGTGGCAATGGTCACTTTACCGCTGTTGAAAAAGGCGAGTCTTGCTTAAGTTGGATTGCTTACGTAGCGGGTGTTAAATAATGAAACAAAAAATGTTAATTCAGGATTACGAAGTATGGGTGAATTTAGGGTGCAGCACTGAAGAGCAGAAGCATGCGCAACCCGTACATTTTAATCTAGAAATTAACTTCGATAGTCCTGTTTTAGGCTGTAAAACCGATAATCTGAACGATGCTATTGATTACGTTAAAGTAACTTCTATTTTAAAAATGATTTCGACCGAAAAACCTTTTCAATTAGTTGAGCACTTAAATTACCAAGCATTTTCGGGTGTTATTGAATACCTCAAAGCTAAAGAATTAAAAGGCGAAATTAAACTTTCAGTAAAAAAAATCAGAGTGCCGGTTGAGAATTTAAAAAATGGCGTGGTTTTCTCGTGCGAAATAAAACTCTAGCGCTGGGCTTAGGCTCTAATCTTGAACGTCCTCTGGTAAATCTAAGACGGGCTTTAGTTGAAGTTAAAAAGAGTCATTTATTCAGAGTATTAGCTTTATCTTCGATTTATGAATCAGATGCCCTTTTGCCTGAAAATGCAGGTTCTGATTGGGATAAAAAATTTCTTAATGCGGTAGTGCTTGTTGAAGCTAATGTTGAGAGCACTCCAGAACAAATTCTAGCTGAAATTAAAAAAATAGAAAAGAAGTTGGGTCGTTTGGAGGCAGAACGTTGGGCTCCTCGCTTGATCGATATAGATGTGCTTTACTGGAGTGAAGCCGATTACAATTCAGCAAGTATTAATATTCCTCATGCGGCGCTGTCTCAGAGAGATTTTGCATTGTTGCCACTTCTAGAAGTGTGGCCTGAGCTTAGTAGTAAATTAAGTCTGCTACGTGAGTCTTTAAATACTAAACGGAGCCAAGAATTTATTTGGCCGCAAATGGTAGGCGTCTTAAATGTAACCTCTGATTCATTTTCAGATGGGGGTATGTTCTTTGACTCCCACAGTTTAATTCAGCAATTTAAAAAACTAGTCAGCCAAGGTGCAGATATTATTGATATTGGTGCAGAATCAACAAGGCCTGGAGCCCTATTTGTAAACGCTGAGGATGAGTGCTCCCATCTCAGTCGCGCACTCAGTGAGCTTGAAAAACTTAACATGAATGTGAACATTTCTCTCGACTGCCGTAAGCCTCAAGTGGTTGAGCGCATTATTGAAAAACACAAAATAAATTATCTAAATGATGTAAGTGGCTTCGAATCTAAAGAAATGCAGATGATTCTTAAAAGTTCTGGTCTGCCAGCATTTGTAATGCATTCTTTAAGTGTTCCTCCTACTTCTGAGAAGGTTTTACCTTTAGACCATAACCCTTGCGTTGAACTAACAAAATGGTGGAATAAAAAGCAAGAAGAGCTGATAAGCTTCGGAATTTCACAAGATAAAATTATTTTTGACGTAGGTATTGGCTTCGGTAAAACTAAAGAACAAAGCATGTACATTCTGCAGAACTTAGAGCAATTAAACGAAATTAAAGAAGACATCATGATTGGTCACTCAAGAAAATCTTTTTTAACTTTATTAACAGATAAACCTGCTGAACTAAGAGACCCTGAAACAGCAGTTATTACCAAACATTTAAATTTAGCATTCACTCAGTATTTGCGAGTTCATGATATTGAGTCACAAAAGGCAGCATTGATATGAGTTACACCTATGAACAAGTAGTTAACTATCTTGAAGGCTTACAGATTATGCCTAAGAGCATGCCTGGTCTTGAAAAAATTAAATTAGCTTTGGCCGAAACCGATTGGTATGCCGACATTAATCCAAATAAAGTTGTGGTTGTATCGGGTACAAACGGCAAGGGTACAACTTGCGCGGCCCTAGAGAGTTTGCTTTTAGATGCTAAGCAAAAGGTAGGCTTTTACAGTTCCCCTCACTTAGTGAGCACCACAGAGAGAATTAGACTTAATGGCGCAAGCATTACTGAAAGTGAATTTTTAAAAGTCTTTGAGCAGTGTTTGATTCTGATTAAAAAATTTGAACTTTCACATTTTGAAGCCTTAACTTTGATGGCGGGGCATTACTTTTTTAGCTCGCAGTGGTCGCTACGACTTGATTTTGCAATTTTCGAAGTGGGTTTAGGTGGAACTTTTGATGCGACAAATGCCTTTCCGCATAAGTTTTGTGGTATTACGAAGCTTGGCCTCGATCATGTTAATATTTTGGGTGATAATATAGTTGAAATTGCAAAAAATAAATTCGGTATAGTTTCTAAAAAAAGTATAGTGGTTCATCACAAATTACCAATTGAGGTTATTGATCTTAAACAGCAGGTGCAGAAAATCACAAACTCAAATTGGGTTGAAGCAGAAAATTTCGATCTAGAAATTAAAGCGGGCACTCAAGCTCCAGAATATTTTCTTGATTATAATAATAGACGCTTTCCAATTAATATAA
>JBEBIK010000315.1:0-2911 GCA_040080445.1 Pseudobdellovibrio sp. | reverse complement strand
CCTCAAATTTACTTAAGAGAACTAATACTAAAAAAACTAGGTTGGAAGAGGATGTCGCCAGTAATTTGGCAGCAAGGGAATAATGTTTTGCCACCGATAGTTCGCAAGGAGTTAAAAAAGAGAAAGTTATCATTAGCTTCTTTTGATAAGAAATTGTTGAATTGGATGGATAATAAAATACTGACTGAAGTAAATAAAATGTTTTCAGATTATTTTTTTCAGTTTGGCAAAATGCCGTCTAAAGAAAAACTAGAGATTCACATACAAAGAGCTGAGTTAATTAATGATGAATTGGGAGCGCCTGACTATGAGATGGCACATGATAAAAATTTTCTGTGTCGCTTTGATGAGGTTATTCACAATGAGGAGGTTACATATTTCGATACAACAAACAGAAAACATGCCCGGCCATTCCCAACAAATGCAGGAGCCGATTTATCAAGTGGCGCAAAAAGAACAAAAATGATTCGTGGATATTGCAAGGATAAATCTGTAGAAAAAGTATATCTTAAGTCAGTTGATGCTGAAGGAGTGATAAACAGATCAGAAACAGTTTTTAAAGAGGATGCGTTGGACTTTATTTTAGGTAATAGAGAGTTGTTCGTATTCGGTAAATTTAAAACATTATTTTCTGAACAATTAATAAAACTAAAAATAATTAGAGCAAGACGCTTTTATAGAATACTAGGATATCTTCCTCTAAAAATGATGCCAAATAAAAGAAAAGTAATCAGATTAGCTATACGCTCAAATTGTGGTAAGTATGCCTTAGAGATTATTAAATGTTATTTTAAATGGAAAACGCTTTCAACTGGCTCGCGTTCGATATTAAGTCGAGGGGCGCAGCGTAAAATGCGTCTCTTAGCGAATGACAAGAAGCTTTTTATTAAAATGGCTAGATCTGAGTATGGTATTGATAAAAATTGGCTACGAGAAAAATATAAATGAGCACCCAGTGAATTTTTATTTAAATAAAATTTAAACCTAAGCTTTGGGCTAGTAAAAGTCCATATTGAGTAAACTTATTATTAATTTGGCCGATAAGTTTACATGCGAATTAAAGATGTTAAAATATGTATTCATGGATTTTTCGAGTATAAAGATGAGTATTTCCCCCGTGATGTGGTTGCTGATTTTATTGAAACAAAGGGTGGAATATTTAAAGTAACAGCGGAAGATGTTGATAAAATTATTATTGGTAGAATAAATTATAATACCAAATTGACTAAGCGTTCAAAGTTAAAATTACAGGCTATTAGAAATATACCCAGCATAACGGCGATTGCATTTTTCGATGGGCTTTCAGCATCAGACAAAGCTCTTTTAAGAAAATTAAATACAATTCATTCAAAAAAAGCTGCGTAAGCTACCGTTCGATGAGGCTTATTTGGCTTGTTTTTTCGAGGCTTTACTTTCCTTTCAGGTCTGCTTATCGAAAAATACCGGAATACTCGAGTATTTGCCTTAAACCTGATAATAAACGTTATTTTACAATAGTGGGCTCTGTTTTCCATTTTGCCAGACTTCTTATGAGTTGCACTTCTTCAGCGGTTGGCCCACCTCGAGTGCATTTGCTTGGCGGCACATCGACAATGTATTTTTTATCACTTGTGGTTGATACTGACATACAATAACCATCTTTCATTTTTGCTCCTAATGAGTTTGTGGCTGTAACATCAAGGCTTATTACGAATTTCGTAATTGTTACTACTTGCCCATTTACACTAGTGGTGAATTGATACTTATCATGAACCTTTTCATTTTCATAATATGCAGTATCTGGATTTTTTAGATACGCTTTCATCACGTCGTACTTGGCAGTAACAATAGCATTTGAATCTTCGCTTATTGTCGCCATGAGTACTTCACAACCTGTAAGCATAAATAGACTCAGACCTGTTATAATTATTGAAGCTTTCATGATATTAAATCTCCTGCGATTTGACGGGTTTAAATTTTACTTACGCTCGATATCATCGACGAACTTTTGCATTGCGCTTTTTCCTTCGGACAATTCCTTGTCTGTGATTACCTCTGGACAGGGGCTTACAGATAAGACTTTGTAGAAGTCTACATTTTTGTCTGAAACGATTCCTAAACATACGCTTACAGGGAGGACTGCGTTGACGAATTGATTTGGACTATTAGCT
The DNA here is from genome assembly GCA_040080445.1 of Pseudobdellovibrio sp. GTDB lineage: Bacteria > Bdellovibrionota > Bdellovibrionia > Bdellovibrionales > Bdellovibrionaceae > Pseudobdellovibrio. The sequence goes on along the minus strand of JBEBIK010000315.1, from coordinate 761 downwards.
GTAATATGAATTAGCCATGCTTTTTCATATACTTTGTCCGGCATGTTGGGGATAGAAAGGTTTTTTTCATATAAAACGGTTACAGATGTTACCTTTGCATTGCTACCAAGATGGTGATCCTTTATTGGCCCCTCTACTTCATTTATTATTTTACTTTTTGCGGTAAAATTAAAAAACCGACAACCGGAAGAAATCGCAAGAAAGGAGAATAAAAAGATATTTAATAAATTAGTGTTCATTTATTTGCCAGTCATTTTATCAGCAAGTTCTTGAGACCTTTTCGTGCCGTATTCATTACATCGTGCTTCATCAACTTGGTATTCTTGGCAGCATGTTTGAAAGCTGCTGACATTTTTTGAATAACAAGCGCTAACTTTCTCGTAATCGCTCTTTGAGGTACAGGCGAAGAGTTGTCCAGTCAGAATTATTAAAAGCATAAGTCGTAACAATTTAGTCTCCCTTGATTCGAGATTTTGTTCCAATAACCTTTTCAATTTTAATTCTTACTAAACCATCGAAGTATGGGCTTAGTTCCAAATTTTCAACAGAAATGTTTTGCTTTGATTTTCCAAGAAGCATTTCGTCTAGGCTTAAATTAAAGTATGATGCAATTTTTAAGACATAATCTAATCGTCGGGGCAATCGGCCATTTACGATTGAATTTAATGTAGCCTGTGGTATGCCAATGTCATTCGCAGCTTTTCGCACAGAAAGCTTATTTTCTTTTAATAATTTTTTTAGAACTGTGCCGAGCTTTATGT